>JANMMH010000223.1:0-10568 GCA_031373055.1 Rubrivivax sp.
GGTCTCGACCCCATCTCGATGGGCGTGGCCGCCAACCTCATCCGCAAGCTCAACGACACCACGGGCGCCACCTCGCTGGTGGTCTCGCACGATGTGCAGGAGTGTTTTTCCATCTGCGACTACGCCTATTTGATGTCTTCGCGTGGGCGCGTGGTGGCGCATGGCAAGCCCGAGGAGCTGAGCTCGTCGGACGACCCCGAGGTGCGCCAATTCATCCGCGGCGAACCCGACGGCCCGGTGCGGTTTCACTATCCCGCCAAGCCTTTGGCGCAGGACCTCGGACTGCAATGACCATGGCCACACTCACGGCTGCTGTCGACGCGCTTGCTGGCCTGGGCCGCTTTGCGCTGCGCTGGTTCCAAGCGTTGGGGCACGCGGCCTTCTTCTTCGTCGACGTCTTGCGCTTCACACCGCAGGCGTTGCGCCGCTTCTCGCTGGTGACGGCGCAAATCCACGCCATCGGTAACCGCTCGCTGGTGATCATCATGGCCTCGGGCTTGGCCGTGGGTTTCGTGCTGGCCTTGCAGATGTACTACGCGCTGGTGCCTTACGGCGCTGACGAAAGTGTCGGGCTGGTGGTCAACCTGGCGTTGGTGCGCGAGCTTGGGCCGGTGGTCACGGCGCTGCTATTTGCCGGGCGCGCGGGCACGTCATTGACGGCCGAAATCGGCCTCATGAAGGCGGGTGAGCAACTCGCGGCGATGGAGCTGATGGCGGTCGACCCGCGCAGCCGCGTCTTGGCGCCGCGGCTCATTGGCGGCATCATCGCCATGCCTATCCTGGCGCTGCTCTTTTCGGCCATCGGCATCATGGGCGCCTGGATCGTGGCCGTGCAGCTGATCGGTGTTGACCCGGGCGAGTTTTGGTCGGTGATGCAGGCACGAGTGGATTTGATTCGCGACGTGGGCGACGGCTTCGTCAAGAGCGTGGTTTTCGGCATCGTGTGCACGTTTATCGCGCTGTACCAAGGCCACGAGGCCCAGGCCACGCCCGAAGGTGTGGCCTATGCGACCACGCGCACGGTGGTGTTTTCGTCGCTGTCGGTGCTGGGTATGGACTTCATCCTCACCGCGCTCATGTTCAACATCCATTGACACACGACACAACAGACGGAACGCGAAGTGCTGAACTAGGAGTAGGGCATGGCAAAGAAAAACATTGAAGTGTTGGTCGGGCTGTTTGTGGTGCTTGGCATCCTGGCGCTGACCTTCTTGGCACTGAAGACGGCGAACCTGGGCAACCTGGGCGGAGGTGATTCGTACCGGCTGACCGCGCGTTTTGACAACATCGGCGGGCTGAAGAATCGTGCGCCGGTGCGCAGTGCTGGCGTGGTGGTGGGTCGCGTCACCGACGTTACGCTGGACAACAAGACCTACCAAGGCGTGGTCACGCTGGAGATCGAGCGCCGCTACCAGTTCCCCAAAGACACGGCCGCCAAAATCCTGACCGCCGGTTTGCTCGGTGACCAGTTTGTGGGCCTGGAGCCCGGTGGCGACGAAAAGGTCTTGGTCGCTGGCGAGACGTTGACGCAAACGCAGTCGGCCGTGGTACTTGAAAACCTCATCGGCCAGTTCGTTACCGGCAAAGCCGCCGAGGCCGGTAGTGAGCCGGGAGCGAAAAAATGAAGGCCGCCACGACCCTAGGCCGCAGCTTGGTGCTGCTTGTCGCCTGCCTGCTAGCTGCGTGCGCGAGCGTGCCGCCGGCCACGGGCGCTGCAGTGTCACCCGCCGCCGCCATCGACCCCTGGGAGGGCTGGAACCGCAAGGTCTTCGCCTTCAATGACGCCGTCGACACGGCAGTGCTCAAGCCCGTGGCCACGGTCTGGCGGGATGTCATGCCCAGCCCCATCCGCCAAGGCGTTAGCAACTTCTTCGGCAACATCGGCGACATCTGGTCGGGTGCCAATCACCTCTTGCAAGGCAAGCTCGCCAGCGGCCTGGAAACGGGCATGCGCGTCATGTCCAACACCTTCTTTGGCCTGGGCGGCGTGCTCGACCCCGCTACCGCGATGGGCCTGAACCGGCGCGCCGAGGACTTCGGCCAGACATTGGCCGTCTGGGGTGTGGGCAACGGCCCTTACGTCGTGTTGCCACTGCTAGGCCCCTCGACATTGCGTGACAGCGCGGCGCTGCCGCTGGACCGCTATGGCGGCTCGCCCGCGCGCTTCTTCAGTGACTACAACAGCTACGTCGTGAGCTCAGTGCAACTGGTGCAACTGCGCGCCGAGTTGTTAGCCACCACGCAACTCCTCGACCAAGTGGCACTCGACAAGTACAGCTTCGTGCGTGAAGCCTTCCTGGCCCGGCGGCTCGACCAAATCTATGACGGTGCGCCGCCACTGGCCAAGTTTGAAGATGAGCCGGCCGATGACCCGGCCAAACCTGCGCCGAAGAAGTGAACGCAATCACCGTCTTGCGCGTTGAGCTGCGGCCCCGCAGTGTGCGGATGTCTCTAAAGGAATGCTCGTGTTGAAAAAATGGATCACCACCGCTGCGCTGACGCTCGGTGTACTCGCGATGGCCCCGGCCTACGCCGACAAGGACGCTGAAGCGCTGGTCAAGCGCATCGGGAGCGAAGTTATCGACGCGGCCAAGGCCGACAAGTCGATCCAGGCCGGTGACGTGAACCGCGTCATCACGCTGGTCGACGCCAAGGTGCTGCCGCACGTCAACTTCGAGACCATGACGCGCTCAGCCGTCGGCCCGCAGTGGCGCGGGGCCACCCCCGAGCAGCGCACGAAGTTGCAGCAAGAGTTCAAGACGCTCTTGGTGCGCGTCTATGCCGGCGCGTTGTCGCAGATCAAAGACCAAACGGTCGAGGTCACGCGCTCACAGCCCGTGCCCAGCAGCACGCAGGTGGTGGTGCAGAGTGAAGTGCGCGGCAAAGGCGAGCCCATCAAGCTCGACTACCGGCTCGACAAGGCTGATGCCGGCTGGAAGATCATCGACGTCAACGTCGGCGGCATCTGGCTGGTGACGAGCTATCGCTCGCAGTTCGCCGGCGAGATCAGCAGCGGCGGTATCGACGGCTTGATCAGCAAGCTGGCCGAGCGCAACAAGGCCGCGAAGAGCTAACGATGGCCGTGGCCCACACCCTGCAGCTACCCGCGGCCGCCACCATCGACCAGGTGCCTACCTTGCGTGAGCAATGGTCGGCCGCGCTGGCCGAGGTCGGCGCGCAAGAGCTGCAAGTGCAGGCCGGCGCCATGACCAGCTTTGACACCTCCGCCTTGGCGCTCTTGCTCGACGCGCAGCGCACGCTGCAAGCGCAGGGCGGTCACCTCAGCGTGCACGGCGCACCCGCAAAGTTTGTCGAGCTCGCCGCGCTTTACGGTGTGGATGCGCTGCTCTTCGAGCGCACCACGTCGGCGTAGCGCGTCACGCGCAGGTTGCGCTTCATCTCTTGCAGCAGCGGGCGCAGGCTCTCGCTGCCCAGGCGCAGCGCCACGCCAGTGGTGAGGATGTCGATGATCAACAAGTGCAGCAAGCGCGACACCATCGGGCTGTAGCGGTCGGCGTCTTCGGGGTGGTCGGCCGCCAGCAAGATGTGCTGCGGGCCCTGTGCCTGCCGTGCCAGCGGTGAGCCGCTGGCGGTGAGGGCGATGACGGTGGCGCCTTTGCGCCGCGCGATCTGGTCGACATCGAGCAAATCGCGGCTGCGTCCCGAGTTGCTGATGATCACCGCGCAGTCACCGGGCTTGAGCATGGTCGCACTCATCACCTGCACATGGCCGTCGCTCACAGCGGCGGCGGTCACACCCAGGCGAAAGAACTTGTGCTGCGCGTCCTGCGCCACGATGCCCGAATTGCCGACGCCATAAAACTCGATGCGACGGCCCTGCTGGCAGGCCTGCGCCAGGGCTGCGATGGCGCGCTCGATCGACTGGCTGGCAGCGGCATTGCGGTAGCGCAGCATGGCGGCCACGGCGTTGTCGATGACCTTGATGACGATGTCGCCGGCCTTGTCGTCGTCGTCCACCGAGCGGTGCACAAACGGCACACCTTCGTTGACGCTGCCGGCAAGTTTGAGCTTCAGGTCGACCAGGCCGTCGTAGCCGATGCTGCGGCAAAAGCGCACGACCGTGGGCTTGCTCACATTGGCGCGCGCAGCCAGCGCGCTCACCGGCTGGCTGGCGAAAAGGCGCGCGTCGCTCAGCAGCACTTTGGCTACCCGCTGCTCGGCCGGGGGCAGCGCAGGAATCGATGCGCGAATGCGCTCAAGCATCGGGCCTTCAGCAGACATCGGGTCTCACTGCTCCTCAGCCCAGCTGAAGCCATCGCGCGCCACCAGCGCGCTGGCCGCGGGCGGGCCCCAGCTGCCCGCCGCATAAGGCCGCGGGCCGCTGGGATCTTGCGCCCAGGCTTGCAGAATCGGCTCGACCCACATCCAGGCTTGCTCTTGTTCGTCGCTGCGCACAAAGAGGTTCAAGCGCCCGGCGATGGCGTCCATCAACAAGCGCTCATAGGCGCCCACGCGCTCGCTGGTGAAGGTCTTGTCGAAATCCAGGTCCAGCGACACGGGGGTGAGCACTTCGCCCACATGGGCGCCGTTGCCCGTGGGCCCGCTGCCCTTGGCCGCCATCAAGCGCAGCTCCAAGCCGTCTTCGGGTTGCAGCTTGATGACCAACTGGTTGGGCCGGTTCACACCCGGGAAAATGGGGTGCGGCACCTCGCGGAAGTTGACGACGATCTGCGCGCTCTGCGCGGCTAACCTTTTACCTGTACGCAAGTAAAACGGCACGCCGGCCCAGCGCCAGTTCTGCACTTCGGTGCGCAGCGCCACAAAGGTTTCGCAGCGGCTGTCGGCGGGCACCTTGACCTCGTCCAGGTAACCCGGCACCACCTTGCCGTCGAGATTGCCGGCGCGGTACTGGCCGCGTATGACATCGCGCGACACCGTCTCGGGCGTGAAGGGTTTGAGCGAGCGCAGCACCTTGAGCTTTTCGTCGCGGATGCAGTCGGCGTCATTCGTTGGCGGTGGCTCCATGGCGATCATGGTCAGCAGTTGCAGCGCGTGGTTCTGGATCATGTCACGCAGCGCACCGGTCTTGTCGTAGAAGTCGCCGCGTGTGCCCGCGCCGATACCTTCCGCCAGCGTAATTTGAATGTTGGCAATGCTCTCGCGGCGCCACAGTGGCTCAAAGAGCGCGTTGCCAAAGCGCAGCGCCACCAGGTTTTGCACGGCGGGCTTGCCCAGGTAGTG
This sequence comes from Rubrivivax sp., assembly GCA_031373055.1. Taxonomy (GTDB): domain Bacteria; phylum Pseudomonadota; class Gammaproteobacteria; order Burkholderiales; family Burkholderiaceae_C; genus Rubrivivax. The sequence goes on from JANMMH010000223.1 coordinate 5,203, forward strand.
GTCGATGCGCAGCGCCTGGCTCTCGCTGAAGACGGAGCTCACCACGCGGTTGATTTCGCGCGCGCTGGCCAGGTCGTGGCCGAGCGGCTTTTCCAGCACCACGCGCACATGCGGGGCGTTGATGCCGGCTTGGCCCAGTTGCGAGCAAATCTGCGTGAAGAGGTGCGGGCTGGTGGCCAGGAACAGCACCACGGTGTCGGCGCCGCGTGCATCGAGCCACTGGCGCAAGCCGGCGTAGTCGGCGGGCTGCGACAGATCCATGCGCCGGTAGTGCACCAGCTCGGTAAAACGTGCGAACTCTTCGTCGCTGGGCTGCTTGGCGACGTCAACACCTGCAAACTTCTCGCGGATGTAGACGTGGTACTCGGCGTCGCTGCGCTCGTCGCGCGCCACCGCCAGGATGCGCCCGCCCGGGGGCAACTTGTGGTGGCGAAAGGCCTGGAAGAGCGCTGGCATCAGCTTGCGCCAGGCAAGATCACCGGTGCCACCGAAAAGGACGAGATCGAAGGACATCGCGAGGGCCCCGGCACGGCCGCCGGATGTAATTTTGTTACGGCGGCGATGATGCCGGAGTTCCCGGCGAGGGTCAAACGCGCGTCGCGACGCGAGTCGTTGCTCGGGAGTCGATCGTCGCTACTGGTAGGCCCCAGCCGACCACGCGGCGGGCGCCTGAATCGCCCGCGTGCCGATTGGAAAGTTGAACTCCGCCTTGGGCGACAAATCTTGGCCGCCGTGCTTGCGTGGGTCGATTGCGCGGCCGCGCAAAGCCGAATTGTTGGGCAGCGCAAAGTCCAGCATCGGCGGCGAACGCAGCCAGCGCCCGAGCGTGCGCTCGTTGCCCTCAAAGACGCCGCCGGCAAAGGGGCTCAGCAGCCCGATGCCGGCGGTGACGTTGTTGATCACGAAGACGGGCGCGGCGGCGGGCAAACGATCTTCAAAGACGCGCAGGAACGATGCTGTCATCAGGCCGCCCGAGAGCATGGTGTTGTGTGCCATGTACAGCGCGCTTTGGGGCCAGGCGCTGGCTTCGGCGCCATAGGCCACCAGCGTGCGGTTTTGTGCGTTGCTGCTTTGGCCGATGATGTTGCCGATGATGTGCGCGATGCCGCCGTTGGGCAGGTCGATCTCGTAGGACGCGCTGCCGCCGGCGCCGTCGAAGATCATGTTGTAGCGGATGTCGCTCACCTTGGCGCGCGACTTGATAAGGTGGCCTTCAAAGCCCTCGTGAAAGCGGCTGCCGCTGATCGTGAGCCTGGCAATGCGCCCGGCGTAAAGCAAGTGCGGCAGGCTACCCGTGACCTTGGGCGCTTCGCTGAATTCACTGTCGACAACGTCCAGTTCAGCGCCGCCGTCGTTACCGGTGAGCAAGCCGATTTCGTTGTCGCGAAACGCGCAGTTCTTGACCAGCAAACGACCCTTCTCGAAGCGGATGCCCGCACCGTTGCCGTCGGGTGCACGCGCACTCTGAAATTCGAGGTTCTCGATGGTGATGTCGCCGTCACGCACCACCAAGATGGCCTTGCCCTCGGCAATGCGCCCGCCGGCGCGAAGCAGCGGGCGCTTGCCAATCCCTTTGATCGTTAGCTTGCGCTGCTGGATGACGCCGACCTCGCCGTGGTACTCACCTTCCAGCACGGCAATGATGTCGCCGTCACGCGCGTTGGCCAGCGCCTCGCTCAGGCTCATCGAAGGTGCCTTGGGGCCCACCAGCCAGGTCTCGGCGCGCACGCTCGCCATGGCCAGTGAACACAGCAGGACGGCGGGCAGACACAAGCGGAACAGACGTGAGGACATGGGCTGCATTCTTGCCTGAGTTGGGGTGCGTTCCTGACGGCCCCGTGGCAGATCGTGACGCGTGGCACGCACGATGCACGACGCGGCGCCAGAACCCATGCGGTGATTCCCGATGCCCAGCGCACGCGCAAGCTGCCATGCTTCAGGGCAATTCAATTCAATTCAAGCTCGTCAGGAGACAACTCAATGCGCCCACGTCCACTTCTTACCGCGCTGCTGGTGCTGGCCGGCACAGCCGCGCAGGCCCAAGACGGCAGCCAGGTCAACGTCATCTGCTCGGTGCAAGCCGAGTGGTGCAACTTGATCCAGACGGTGTTTGCCCGCAGCACCGGTATCAAGGTCAATATGTCGCTCAAAGGCTCGGGCGAGGCGCTGGCCCAGCTCATCGCCGAGCGCGCCAACCCTAAAACCGACGTCTGGTTCGGCGGCACCGGTGACCCCCATCTGCAAGCGGCTGAGCAAGGCTTGAGCCTTGAATACAAATCGGCCAGCCTGCCCCAGCTGCATGCCTGGGCGCAGCAGCAGGCCACACAAAGCGGCTTTAAGACGGTGGGCATTTACTCGGGGCCGCTGGGCTTTGGCTACAACACCGAGCTCATGGCCAAGAAAAAGCTGGCCGTGCCCAAGACCTGGGCCGACCTGCTCAACCCCGCCTTCAAAGGTGAGATCCAGGTCGCCAACCCGGCCAGCAGCGGCACGGCCTACACCATGGTGGCCACACTGGTGCAGCTGATGGGGGAGGACAAGGCTTTTGACTACATGAAGGCGCTGCACAAGAACATCAGCCAGTACACGCGCTCGGGCACGGGGCCGATCAAGGCAGTGGCGCGTGGCGAGACCACGGTGTCGATCAGCTTCGTGCACGACGGCCCGGGCGAGGCGATGCAGGGCTTCCCGGTGGCCACCATCACCCCGGCTGACGGCACGGGCGCCGAGATCGGCTCGATGAGCATCATCAGAGGCGCCCGCAACCTTGACGCCGCCAAGAAGTTCTACGAGTGGGCACTGACGCCGCAAGCGCAGCAGTTCGGCGCGGCGGCCAAACAGTTCCAGCTGCCGTCGAACAAAGGCGCGGTGCTGGACGCACGCATCCCCGACTTCAAAAAGATCAAGTTCATCGACTACGACTACGCCAAGTACGGCTCCAGCGCGGAGCGCCGGCGCTTGATCGGCAAGTGGGAGAAGGACGTCAACTCGCTGCCGCGTTGATCGCTGCGCCGCGAGCGCTGTGATGATGAACCGCGGGCAGCGGCGTGCGCAGCGCCTGCTCTTGCTTTGGCTGCTGGTGGCCTTGCTGGCCTACGCGCTGCTGCCTTGGTACTACCCGCAAAACCTGACGCTGCTGCGCTCACTCGGCGGTGTCTTTGGTGGTAGTGAAACCGCCAGTGGCTTGGTGCAAGCGGCGCAGCATGGCAAGCCCTGGTTGTGGAGCGGCTTGATCGGCCTGGCGCTCGTGTCCGTGGCGTGGCGCATGCCGCCTGGTCGTGGCCAGGGGCTGTGGCTCGTGGCCGGTGCTGGCCTGGGTTTGCTGGGCCTGCTGGCGTCGGCCTTCAGCATCGGCGCACAAGGCTGGAGCTTCGAGTGGCTGGGTACCGCGTTCGGCGCTTTGCCCGCCGGGCAGTTCGGCATGGGCCTGGGCGGCGCCGTGGTCTTGCTGGCCCTGCTGATGCTCTTGGGCGCCGGTGTCGCGCGCCTGGGCTACTTTCGCGGCGACTTCTTCGTCGCCGGCGCCGTGGTCCTGTGCAGCGCCTTGCTGCTGCTCTTTGTGGCGCTGCCCGTGGGCAAGAGCCTGCTCGGCGCGTTTCTCGACGAGAGTGGAAGCTTTGCCGCCAGCGCACTGGGCGAGCGCCTCATGCACGAGCGCGTGTGGGGCTTGTCGTGCGTGGTCGGCGGCGTGCGCTGCGGTGTCGCGTGGAACACGCTCTTCCTTGCGCTGCTCACGGCCGCTGGCACCACGGTAATGGGCAGCTTCATTGCCTTGATGTCCGAGCGTGGTGGCAAGCGTTTGGCCAAGCCGCTCAACATCTTGGCGCTCTTGCCCATCATCACACCGCCCTTCGTGGTGGGCCTCGGGCTGATCCTGTTGTTCGGCCGCGCCGGGCTCGCTAACCAACTATTGGAGTGGGCTTTTGGCATCCCGCCCACGCGCTGGTTTTACGGCCTCTTTGGCGTGTGGCTGGCGCAGATGTTTGCCTTCACGCCCATCGCGTTCATGATCATGCGCGGTGTGGTGGCCGGCATCAGCCCGAGCATGGAAGAGGCCGCGCAGACGCTGCGCGCCAGCCGCAGCAAAACCTTCTTCACAGTGACGCTGCCGCTGATGAAACCGGGGTTGGCCAACGCGTTCCTGGTCGGCTTCATTGAGAGCATTGCCGACTTCGGCAACCCCATCATCGTGGGCGGGCAGTACGCGGTGCTGTCCACCGACATCTTCTTCGCCATCGTCGGCGCGCAGTACGACCAGGGCAAGGCGGCCTCACTCGCACTCATCCTCACCGGCTTTGCGCTGGCGGTGTTTTTCATCCAGCAGCGGGTGCTGGGCAAAACCAACTTCACCACGCTCAGTGGCAAGGGCGACGCCGGCCTGGCCATGCCCTTGCCCGACGGCGTGCGGCGCTGGTGCGTGGGCGCGGCCGGGCCCTGGCTGGCCTTCACCGTGGTGGTCTACGTCTTTGCTTTCATCGGCGGCTTTGTGCAGACCTGGGGGCGCGACTACACGCCCACACTTGCTCACTTCAGGACGGCGTTTGACTTGCAGTGGGGTGAGCATGGGCTGGTGTGGGCCGGCACGGCGTGGAACTCGCTCTTCACCACCGTCAAGCTCGCGGCGATTGCCGCACCGCTGTGTGCCAGCATCGGGTTGCTCATCAGCTGGCTCTTGGCGCGCACGCAGTTTGTGGGCCAGCGCGCGTTTGAATTCGCTGCGCTCTTGGCGTTTGCCATTCCCGGCACGGTGCTGGGGGTGAGCTACATCCTGGCGTTCAACGTGCCGCCGTTTGAGCTGACGGGCACCGGGCTCATCATCGTCTTGTGCTTCGTCTTCAGGAACCTGCCGGTGGGCGTGCGTGCTGGCACAGCCAGCTTCAAGCAGCTCGACAAGAGCCTGGACGAAGCCAGCACCATGCTGCGCGCGGGCACCGCCACCACGCTGCGCCGCGTCGTGCTGCCGCTGCTCAAGCCCGCACTCGTGGCGGCGCTCGTCTACAGCTTCGTGCGCAGCATGACCACGGTCTCGGCGGTGATCTTTCTCGTCACGGCTGAGAACGAACTTGCCACCACTTACATCATCGGCCGCGTGGGCAACGGCGACTACGGCGTCGCATTGGCCTACTGCACCGTGCTCATCGTCTTGATGTCGGCGGCCACGGCCTTGATCCAGTATTTGGTCGGTGAGCGCAAACTCGGCCGCCGCGCCACCCCCAGGGAACTAACACCATGAGTACGGGCATCGAGTTTCGCGAAGTGACCAAGCGCCAAGGCGACGCCAAGTCGCCCTTGGTCGTGCAAGGCATCCACCTGACGGTGCCCAAGGGCAGCCTGACCACCATCCTGGGCCCGTCGGGTTGCGGCAA
>JANMMH010000566.1:0-2385 GCA_031373055.1 Rubrivivax sp.
GGCGCCGGGCTCAAAGCGTCGGCGCACGGGTGGCGCGTGCAGATCGGGAGCAACGGCGAGCGGCGCGTGGTCGACGGGCCGTTTTCGCAAACCCACGACCAGATCCACGCGCCGGCTGACGATCTGATCGCCGGCTACACATTGATCCAGGTCCGCTCACGCGACGAGGCCCTCGAATGGTCACGCCGCTACCCCAACCCCACGCAACACGGCAGCGCCTGCGCCATTGAAGTGCGTCAGCTCTTCGAGGCTGATGACTTTGCGTCCGAACAAACCTAAGGAGCCACCATGCACCGCCAAATCTTCGTCAACCTGCCCATCGCCAACATGGCCCGCTCGCGGGCCTTCTTCAGCGCGCTGGGCTACAGCTTCAACCCCGACTTCAGCAACGAGCAGGGCGCCGCCGTGGTGCTTGGCGAGAACCTTTACGCCATGCTGCTGGTGCACGACTTCTTCAAGACCTTCATCGACAAGCCCTTGGTCGACGCACACCAAAGTACCGAGGTGCTGGTCTGCTTGAGCTGCGACAGCCGGGCCGAGGTCGACACACTCGTGGCCAAGGCCATCGCCGCAGGCGGCAAGGCCCCGCGCGCGGTGCAGGACCACGGTTTCATGTACGCCCACGGCTTCGAAGATCTCGACGGCCACATCTGGGAATTGGTCTTCATGAGCGGCATGCCGCCCAAGGCGTAAACCATGTTCAATCTGCAACACAAGATCACGCCCTTTCTTTGGTACGAGCACGGGGCCAGCGACGCGGCGGCGCTGTACATCAAGCTCTTTGGCAACGGCCGTGTGCTGCACGAGCAGCGCTGGGGCGAAGGTAGCCCCTACCCGGCGGGCTCGGTGATGTCGGTCAGCTTTGAGCTGCATGGGCAGACGTTCATCGGCTTCAACGGCGGCCCGCACTTCAAGCTCAACGAAGCGGCGTCGATGTTCGTGCAGTGCGACGACCAGGCCGAGGTCGACAAGCTCTGGCACGGCCTCATTGCCGACGGCGGCGCGCCCAGCCAATGCGGTTGGCTGAAAGACCGCTTCGGGCTGAGCTGGCAGATCATTCCCAAGGCCTTCCTGCAGATGATGAGTGACGGCGACGGCGCGCGCGTGGCGCGTGTCACACAAGCCATGCTCACGATGGTCAAGCTCGACATCGCCGGACTTCAACGCGCCTACGACGGCGGCTGAGCGCTATGCCGACGGCCGCCGATGCGACCCACCGTGCGATCGACGCCGTGTGGCGGCTCGAAGCCGCCAAGGTCATCGCCGCCGTGGCACGCCTCACGCACGACGTGGGCGTGGCCGAGGAGCTGGCCGGCGACGCACTGGTGGCCGCGCTTGAGCATTGGCCGCATGAGTTTCCGCAAACCGGTGTGCCCACCAACCCCGGCGCCTGGCTCACCACCACCGCCAAGCGCCGGGCGCTGGATTGGCTGCGCCACCGCGCCATGGCCACCGCCGAGCATGAGGCGCTGGCACGCGACGACGAAGCGCGCGAGGCGCAGTTTGTGCCCAGCGTGACCGAGCTGCTCATCGCCGCCGAGGCCGACCCCGTCGGCGACGACCTGCTGCGCCTGGTCTTCACGGCCTGCCACCCCGTGCTCGCCCGCGACGCACAAGTGGCGCTAACGCTGAAGTTGATCGGTGGCCTGACCACGGCGGAAATCGCGCGCGCGTTTCTTGTGGCCGAGCCCACCATCGCGCAGCGCGTCGTGCGTGCCAAGCGCACGCTGAGCGAGGCCCGTGTGCCCTTCGAACTGCCACCGCGCGAGCATTTGGCCGAGCGCCTGGCGGGCGTGCTTGAAGTCGTCTACCTCATCTTCAACGAAGGCTATGCCGCGACGAGCGGTGACGACTGGATGCGCCCGGCGCTGTGCAGCGAAGCGCTGCGCCTGGCGCGCATGCTCGCTGCCAACGCGCCTGGCGAGCCCGAGGTGCATGGCCTGCAAGCGCTGCTTGAGATCCAGGCCTCGCGCACACATGCGCGCATCGACGCACAAGGCCAGCCCGTGCTGCTGATGGCGCAAGACCGCGCGCGGTGGGATCACTTGCTGATTCGCCGTGGCCTGGCCGCGTTGGCGCAGGCCGAAGGCTTGAGTTCATCGCACGCACGCGGCGCGTACACCTTGCAAGCCGCCATCGCCGCCTGCCACGCACGCGCCGCACATAGCGCCGACACCGACTGGACGCTGATCTGCACGCTCTACGACGCGCTGCTCGTTGTGCAGCCCTCGCCGGTGGTCGAGCTCAACCGCGCGGTGGCGGTGAGCCGCGCACCTGGCCCCACACGTGGGCCCGCAGCCACGTTGCGCTTGGTGGAAGCGCTGCACGCTCAACCCCAGCTCGCCCAGTACCACCTGCTGCCCAGCGTGCATGCCGACCTGCTGG
>JANMMH010000248.1:0-3217 GCA_031373055.1 Rubrivivax sp.
GGTCTCCGTGGTGTGCTCGTTCGGTGCGCTCGCGCCGTGCGCATCGATCGTAGCTTCGGTGTTGGCGCGCGCCCCAGAGCGCTTGCCGGCTTCAATCCCGGTCCGGCGCGCCCAGCGGGAAGTAATGCCGAAACGGCCTGGCTTCGTCAACGGCACGCGCGAACGCGGGCCACGCCAGCAAGCGTGCGCGGTAAGCCCGCAGCTGCGCAAACTCTGCGGCGATGGGGTGCACCCAATCGGCATAAAAGAGCGACGGCGCCGCCGCGCAATCGGCCAGGCTCAGGCTTTCACCGGCGGCCCATGTGCGCCCCGCAAGCCTTGTTTCCAGCCAGGCATACGCCACATCAAGCGAGCGCTTCGCCTGCGCCATGACCTCGTCTTTGCGCGAGCCGTCGGTGCGCAGGGCCTCGAAGACGGGCTTTTGCATTGCGCCCATCACGTCGTTGTCGAAGAAGCGGTCGAGGAAGCGGACCTCGAGCGCTTCACGCGGGTCCGTAGGCAACCAGCGCACGCGGCCACCGTGCTTGAGCGACAGGTGCTCGATGATGATGGTCGACTCGACGACGGTGTGCCCTTCGTCCACCAGCAGCGGAAAGCGCGCGAAGGGCCAGCGCTGTTTCAGCTCGACCATGGCTGCGGGGTCTTCAAGCGTGCGGTACTCGAACGGCACGTCGTTCTCATACAGCGCGGCCAGCACCTTCTGGCAATACGACGAGAAAGGATGGGCGTAGAGCGTGAGCGGCATGTTGCACCTTTGGCGGCTCGCTGGGTGCGAGCATGACAAACGTTATGAATCCGGGCCGCGCCCTGCGCGCAAGGCCAGCTCGGCGTCGACCCAAGCCACGATCTCATCGCGTGTGAGCTGTTGCGATGGGCTGGTGGCTGCGTCAACCAGGCGTTCGGTCAGCGTGCGCAGCACGCGTTCACCTTCCCAGCGGGTGCCAAACAGATAACGCACATGCGGTGCGGGGTCTAGCAAGGCCTGCAACACGACCTTGGCCACCGCTTCGGGTGCGGCGGGGCGGCGCTGGGTGGCGGACTCGGGGGGCTCGGGGGCATCGGCGGGTGTGGCAGCCGATGTGGCGGCCGGCGCCGCGCGCCAGTGCGCCAGGATCTCCCGGGCCTGCACATCAAACGGCGCGGGTGTGGCGCGCAGTCGGGCTTCGTTGGCCGCGCTCGCGGTGGCACCGATACGCGTGCGCACGCCTCCCGGTTGCACGATGCTCACCGCGACGCCGTGGGGCGCCATCTCCTGGCGCAAACAATCGGCAAAGGCCTCAAGCGCAAACTTGGTCATCGTGTAGGGCCCAAACAGCGGCTGCGTGATCGAGCCGCCTTGCGAACCTATGCAGACAACGCGGCCACGCGCTTGCAGCAGGCACGGCGCCAGTGCGCGCGTCAGGCGGATGGGGCCGAAGACGTTGGCCTCGAAGATGCGCAGCACGTCGGCGTCGCTCCACGCCAGCAGGTGGCCGAGCTCACCGATGCCGGCGTTGTGCACAACACCGCTCAGACCGCCCTCAGCCGCCACGCGCGCCGCAGCGACGGCCACGTCGGCGGCATCGCTAACGTCCAAGCGCATTGGCGTCACGTGGGCCAGGCGGCTCAGCCTGTCCAGGTCGTCGTCGCGCCGCGCGCCGGCGTACACGTTGTGACCCAGGCCCACCAGCGCTTGCGTGATGGCCAGCCCGATGCCGCTGCCCGCACCGGTGACGAGAAAGCGCTGCGGCGCTGAGCTGCCGGTGGTGATGGGCGCTGTCATGTCGTGGCTGCCCCCAGCAGCCAAGCCACCAGCGCCTCTGGCGCCGTGACCATAGGGCAATGCCCGGTGGCCAACTCGTCGTACCGCCAGCCCGCCAAGGCGCGCACGCGTGCGTGGTGTGGCACCACGGTCGCAAGCGGCGGCGCGGTGCAGGCCAGGTAGTGGCGCGTCACGCCGGCCAGGCGCGCGGCGTCGTAGGGCAGCGCCTCGCGATACGGCCCGAACGGGTGCGGCACCTGGTGGCGCAGCAGCCAGTCGCGGTCCACCCCCGTCACGCCAAAGTCTTGCGGGTCGGGTGGCGGCAAGGCACCACCGTGCGCGGCCGCCGTGGCCGTGCGCTGCGTCGCGGTCTCGGCGCTGTGCAGGCTGCTCCAGCTTTCACCGGGCAGGGGCACCTGGGCGTCGACGTAGGCCAGGCATCGCAGCACGCCTTCGCCCTGCGCCAGCAGCGCATCGGCCACACCGGTGATGACCAGGCCGCCATAGCTGTGGCCCACCAGCACGACGCTGCGCAGCTCTTCGCTGCGTACCAGACCCAGCACGTCGACGATGTGCGTGCGCAAAGTGATGGACGGCGCCAGCAAGTGCGTGCGTTCGCCGTCGCCCGTCAGCGTTACGGCATGCACTTCGTGGCCGGCGGCACGCAGCGGCGCCAGCACGCGGCGCCAAATCCAGGCACCGCCCCAGGCGCCGTGAACCAAAACGATGGGGGATGTCATAAACCTCCTTGCGGTGGGGTTGCCGAAGTCTGCCCCACGGGATGGGCGCTGGGTGCAGCGGCCGTGGCGCGTGCGACACGCTGACGGCCAGCGTCAGCGTTCTTCACAAGTGTGCCGCCCTGGGCGCGTGGGTATGCTGCGCCAATGCGCCCACGCCACGCTGATTGCCACCACCCCCATGCTTGATGAACTCCGCGCCGCCGCGCTGCGCCAACGTGCCTGGCGTGCCCTGCGCACCGTCATCAAAGGCTGCAAGCAGCTGCTGAGCCAAAGCGGCGAGATGAACGGCATGCACATCGCGCACGACGTCGTGGAGCGCCTGGAGGAGCTGGACGACGAGCCGCTGGACGGCTTCTTCGCCTACCTTGCCAGCGAGCTCAGCCCTGACCCCAAGGCGGTGTTGCAGCTGGCCAAGGCCTATGCCGACGGCCCCGGCGCCGCGAGCTTGATCGCGCTGACGCAAGCCGTGGAGCCGCCCCGCCAGGAGCTCTTTCGCCGGCTGAACCGCGCACCCGGCGGCACCGCCGCGCTCCTGCGCCTGCGCCGCGAACTCTTCGCGCGGCTGCCCAAGCAGCCAGAGTTGCAGGTCATCGAGCACGACCTGCTGCACCTCTTGTCGTCGTGGTTCAACCCGGGCTTCCTGAAGATGCAGCGCGTGGACTGGAACTCGCCCGCGCAGCTGCTGGAAAAGATCATCCACCACGAAGCCGTGCACGCGGTGGACGGCTGGGACGAC
>JANMMH010000258.1:0-6929 GCA_031373055.1 Rubrivivax sp.
GAGTACAACCAGTACGAGGTCGAGACCTAGAACATGGGCGATGCGCTGCAATACCTGGAAGACAACAAGGCGGTTGAAGTTGTGTTCTACGACGGCAAGGCCATCTCGGTGGAACTGCCCACCAGCGTGGTGCGCGAAGTCATCACCGAGCCGGCCGTCAAGGGCGACACCTCGGGCAAGGTCATGAAGCCGGCCAAGCTGGCCACGGGTTTTGAGATCGCCGTGCCGCTCTTCGTGGAGAACGGCGACAAGGTTGAGATCGACACGCGCACGCACGAGTACCGCAAGCGCGTTTGATCGACAGCTGCGCCAAACAGGGCACCTGCGGGTGCCCTTTTTCATGGGCATCATGCAGACCATGAGTTTTGATTTCGACGCTGCCGTGACCGCGCCCTTTCGCATGCGCCCGGGCTTGCGCAAGCTGGCATCCGGTGCGCGGCACCTCACCGCCTTGGCACCGGGCTCGGCGCATCAGCGCGAGAAGCTTGCGGTGCTGAGCGCGTTCGCGGGTCAAGCGCTGCTGCAAAGCGCGGGCTTTGATGCCAGCGCGGCGCTATCCACACTCTGTGAGGTGGCCGCGCACGAACACCCCGAGGTCTTTGCCTGGGACGGTTTGGAAGCGCAATCGCGGTCGCTCGGCGTGGCCGTGCTAGACGGCGAACTGCGCACGCTGCACCCTGGCAGCTTCGGCCTGGGCGACGAGATAGCGCGCTGTCTGACGCAGCTGGAACCACGCTGGCGCCTGGCCGGGTTGCTGAGCCTGGCGTTCGCGGAAGACATCGCCATCATCGACGCCGCCACGGGCCACATCCCGTGGATGGCCGTGGCGCTGCCATCGTTCTGGGCGCCGGAAGAAAAGGTCGGCCGCCACTTCGTGCAGATCCACGCGCCAGTGGCCGACAACGAGCTGCTGCTGCGTGCCGCCAGTGCACTCATGCAAGTCGTTAGCGGTGAACAGCGCTGGGAGCGCTTCGTCTGGACCATCACCTCGCACCCGCGCCTGCACGCGCACCCGCAACGTGTCGACCCGCAGCGCTGGGGCTATGTTGGCGACGCCGATCTGCCCGCGCGCGCGTGGTGGCGCAGTGAGCGCCAAACCTTCATTCCGGTGGCGGGCACGCCGCAAGTGCTCTTCACCATCGCCATCCAGATGCAGCCGCTGGCCGAGCTGCTGCAGGAGCCGGCCAAAGCGCGCGCGCTGCACGAAGCTGTGGCGAGTATGAGCACAGCCGTGCTGGACTACCGCGGCCTGCACAGCGTGCGCGAGCCGCTGTTGCGCTGGCTGGCGCGTGCGGCGGCCAGCGCGTGAAGACCGGGCCGATTCAGGCTCGGCTGGCCGTCGGTATCAATGACGAGGGCGACGGCGACGCGTTGGAGCGCGCGCAGCGTGTCTTCGTCGGCGCCAGTGCATTGCAAGCGCGCTGGGCCGGACGCGACAGCTTCGCCATCCTGGAGACAGCCTTCGGCCTGGGCCACAACTTCGTGGCGACACTTGCGGCCTGGCGTGCGGATGCATCGCGAAGTGGGCGCCTGGATTACGTCGCCATCGAGTACCACGCGCCGAGCCGCGACGAGCTTGCCCACGCGCATGCCGGCACGCCGCTGCATGAGCTTGCGCAAGAGCTCATCGCCGCTTGGCCGGCCCGGGTGCCGAACCTGCACTTGCTGTCGTTCGAGGCGGGTCGAGTGCAGCTCCTGCTGGGCTTCGGACTTGTCGAGCGGCTGCTACCCCAAATCCGCGCGTGCATCGACGCCTTTTACCTCGACGGCGATGCGCCGGCGGGCTATCCGGAGATCTCGTCCCAACAAACAGTCAAAGGCTTAGCGCGACTGGCCGCGCCGGGCGCGACACTGGCGACGTGGTGCGACGCGCGGGCCTTGCGCGAGCACCTTCGCACAGCAGGCTTCGAGCTCGACTCAAAGACGAGCACCCAGCGCGAACGCAGCATCACGCTGGCCCGCTACACACCGCACTTCGCACCCCGCAGCCGCGCGCCCGTTGCGCACCTGCTCGCGCCGCAAAGCGTGCTGGTGGTCGGCGCGGGCCTGATGGGTGCGTGGACGGCGCAGGCGCTGGCGCAGCGCGGTGTGCCGGTCACCGTCATCGACCAGCACCCCCACCCCGCAGGCGAAGCCTCGGGCAACCTCGCCGGCCTGTACCACGCCACCGTTCACGCCGACGACGGCTCGCACGCACAGCTGCTGCGCGCGGCCGCCCTCTTCGCCCATGCGCGCATGCGGCCCTACATCGACGGCGGTCGTGTGCCCGGGCAACGGAGCGGTGTCTTGCGCATCGAGACCGCCCCCGATGCACGGCAAGGCATGCGGGCTCTGATCCGCAAGCAGGGTTTGCCTGCCGACTACGTTCAAGCGCTAGACGCCAAGCAGGCCAGCGCGCGCGCCGGCGTCACGCTCGGCCACGCCGCCTGGTGGTTCGCGCACGCCGGCTGGGTGGCGCCCGCCGCACTGGTGCAGCAACTGCTGGAGGCGCCGGGCATTCGCTTCATCGGCGGCATGCAGGCGCAGGCCCTGCGGCACGACGCTGCGGGCTGGGCCGTGCTGGGCACCGACGGCAGCGTGCTCGGCCAGGCCAGCGTGCTCGTACTGGCCAACGCAGCTGGTGTGAACACGCTCGTCTCAAGCGTTAGCCACCCAGGCTGGCCCTTGTTGACTTACCGCGGCCAGGTCACCGTCGCCGCGTCGCCGGGTCATTTGCGGCTGCCCGTAGCGGGTGACGGCTACGTGCTGCCGCTGTCCGGTGACACCATCTTGTGCGGCGCCAGCTCGCACGCAGACGACGTCGACACCGCGCTGCGCGACGGCGACCACGCGTTCAATCTCGAACGCTTACAACGACTGACGGGGCTGGCGGCGCACGTCGCCAACACCACCAAAACCACCGCGCCGCATGGCCGCGTCGGCTGGCGCGTACAGGTGGCCGACCGTCTGCCCATCGTCGGCGCCCTGCCGGCACAAGTCGACAGCGCCACGCAGCAACTGGATCATGCGCGCATGGTGCCGCGTCAACCGGGTTTGTTTGTCGCCACCGCCCTGGGTGGCCGCGGCATCACGCTAGCGCCGCTGATGGGTGAGCTGCTGGCCGCGCAGATCTGCGGCGAGCCGCTGCCGCTGGGCGCCGACCTTGTCGATGCCATCGACCCGGCGCGCTGGCTGGTGCGCCAAGCACGCAGGCCGCGGGCCTGAAGGATCTCAGGGCTTGGTCGGCTCGACGGGCGTCACCAACTGAGGGTAGCTCGGCTCGGCCGGTCCCCGGTCAGCGCCAGCATCGTCGCGCGGACCCTCCGGCCCCGTCTTGCGATGGGCCTTTTCTTCCTTCTTTTTCTTCTTGGCGAGTTCGCGCTGACGCTTTTCGAACGAGTAATTGGGTTTTGCCACGGGCTGTCCTTGAAGGTGGAGATGGGTCCTGAACGTGACTATTGGAGCAGATGTTTCACTCGAACTCGATGCAGCGCACGCCTGTGGCCGTGCCCAGCAGGCAAACCCGCGCACGATGGCGCGCGAAGATGCCCACGCTGACGACGCCGGGCCACTGGTTGATCTCGGCTTCCATGGCCAGCGGGTCGCTGATGTGCAGGCCGCGCACCTCCAGCAAAGGGTGGCCGTTGTCCGTCAGCACGCCCGCACGCAGGCTGGCCTGGCCGCCGATGGCCGCGAAGCGACGCACCAACTGCGCGGCACTCATGGCGATGACTTCCACTGGCAGTGGATAGCCCCCCAGCGTGCCCACGAGCTTGGACTCGTCGGCGATGCAGATGAAGCGCTCGGCCAGGTCGGCCACGATCTTTTCGCGGGTGAGCGCGGCGCCGCCGCCTTTGATCATGCAGCCCCGGCCGTCAATCTCATCGGCGCCGTCGATGTACACCGGCAGCCGCTCAACCTGGCCCGCGTCCAGCACCGTGATGCCATGCGCGCGCAGCCGCGCGCTGCTTTGCTCCGAGCTCGACACCGCGCCACGCACATCGGCTTTGCGCGTGGCCAGCGCGTCGATGAAATGGTTCACCGTCGAGCCGGTGCCAACACCCACCACCACACCACCTGGCAGCGTAGGCACATAGGCCAGCGCCGCCTGCCCCACCAGGGCCTTGAGTTGATCTTGCGTCATGGCGCAATTATCCGTGGGCGTGCGGACCGGAGGACATGCACTCGGCTGAGACAATCAACCCCATGCTCACACTGCCCTACGCTCTGGCCCGCCCCTTCCTCTTCGGCCTGGACCCCGAACACGCCCACGAGCTCACGCTGGGCAGCATTGCCAGGCTGCAAAACACACCCGCGATGTGCCTGTGGCAGGCGCCGCGTGTGGCCGACCCCGTAACCCTGGCGGGGCTGAACTTCCCCAACCGCATCGGCCTGGCCGCAGGCCTGGACAAGAACGGCCGCTGCATCGACGGCCTGGGCGCGATGGGTTTTGGCTTCATCGAAGTCGGCACCGTCACACCGCTGGCGCAGCCTGGCAACCCCAAGCCACGCATGTTCCGCCTGCCGCAAGCGCAGGCGCTCATCAACCGCCTGGGCTTCAACAACGAAGGCTTGGCCGCCTTCATCGCTAACGTGCAAAAGGCGCGCAGTTTCCGCGCCAGCGGCGGCATCGTCGGCCTGAACATCGGCAAGAACGCCGCCACACCGATCGAGCGCGCGGTAGACGACTACCTCATCGCACTCGAAGGCGTCTACCCCCACGCCGACTACGTGACGGTGAACATCTCCAGCCCCAACACCAAGAACCTGCGCGAGCTGCAAAGCGACGCTGCGCTCGACGCCCTGCTCGGCGCCTTGTTGGCACGCCGCGCCGAGCTTGCACATCGTCACGGCCGAGTCGTGCCGATGTTCGTGAAGATCGCGCCCGACCTTGACGCCGCGCAAGTTGCCCTGATTGCGCAGACCTTGAAGCGTCAGCGTATGGATGGCGTTATTGCCACCAACACCACGCTCAGCCGCGAGGCCGTGCAAGGCATGCCACATGCTGATGAAGCGGGCGGCCTGAGTGGCCGGCCGGTATTCGAAGCCAGCAACCGCGTCATCACACAGTTGCGTGCAGCGCTCGGAGCTGGCTTCCCCATCATTGGTGTGGGCGGTGTGATGAGCGGCGCGGACGCGGCCGCCAAAGTGGCGGCAGGTGCCGACCTGGTCCAGATCTACACGGGGCTCATCTACCGTGGGCCGGGGATCGTGGGCGACGCCGCGCGCGCCGTACTCAGTCGATAGGCGTCAACTTCGCAATCGCCAACGCCAACCACTTCGCGCCATGCCGCCCGAAGTTGACCTGCGCGCGCGCGTCGCTGCCGCTACCTTCCAGCGTGAGCACCACGCCTTCGCCAAACTTGGTGTGGAACACCGACTGGCCCATGCGCAGGCCGCTGCCCGCGTCGCGTTTGGCCAGCATGGCCGCCGGCACGGGCAGCGGCGGTGGCGCGCGCTCGACACGACCCGCGCCGACGATGCCTGAGAGGCCACTGCCGCGCTGCCAGGCGTCCGCATAGGGCCGCGCGTAGCCGCTGCCGAAGGCCTGTTGTTTGGGCGTGATCCACTTCAGCGTGGCCTCGGGCAGCTCGTCAATGAAGCGGCTCTTGACGTTGTAGCGCGTCTGCCCGTGCAGCATGCGCGTCTGGCTGAAGCTCAAGTACAGGCGCTGGCGCGCACGTGTAATGGCCACGTACATCAGGCGGCGTTCTTCTTCCAGCCCATCGGCGTCGGAGAGCGAGTTCTCATGCGGGAACAGCCCTTCTTCAATGCCGCTGATGAAGACGGCGTCGAACTCCAGGCCTTTGGCCGAATGCACCGTCATGAGCTGAATCGCGTCTTGCCCGGCCTGCGCCTGGTTGTCACCGGCTTCGAGCGAGGCGTGTGTGAGAAAGGCCGCCAGCGGCGACATGATCTCGCCCGTCTCCGCATCGGGCGCCAGGCTTTGCGCTTGCTCGTCGATAGGCAGTGCCACCGCGTCTTTGCCAAAGCCTTCTTGCGTGACGAAGGACTCGGCCGCGTTGACCAGTTCTTCCAGGTTCTCGATGCGGTCCTGGCCTTCGCGGTCGCTGCGGTAGAAGTCCAGCAGGCGGCTCTCATGCAGCATGTGCTCGATGATTTCGCGCAGCGTGAGGCCGCGCGTTTTCTCGCGCATGGTGTCGATGAGCTGCACAAAGGCCACGAGGTTGCCGCCGCCTTTGCCCGCCACGGCCGCGACACTTTGTGAAAGGCTGCGGCCCGAATTGCGCGCCGCGTCCTGCAGCAGCTCGATCGTGCGTGCGCCGATGCCACGCGTGGGGAAATTCACCACGCGCAAGAAACTCGTGTCGTCGCTCGGGTTCTCAATCAAACGCAGGTAGGCCAGTGCGTGCTTGACCTCGGCGCGCTCGAAGAATCGCAAGCCGCCGTAGACGCGATACGGCACGCCGGCATTGAAGAGCGCGCTCTCGATGACGCGGCTTTGCGCGTTGCTGCGGTAGAGCAGCGCGATTTCTTTGCGCGCCATGCCGGCACGATGTAGCGCCTGCGCTTCTTCCAGAAACCACTGCGCTTCGGCAAAGTCGCTGGTGGCTTCAAACACGCGGAGCGGCTCGCCCGCACCCGCATCGGTGCGCAAGTTCTTCCCCAGACGTTGGGCGTTATGCGTGATCAGCGCATTGGCGGCGTCGAGGATATGGCCGCAGCTGCGGTAGTTCTGCTCCAGCTTGATGTGGTGCTGCACGCGGTACTCGCGCTCGAAGTCGGCCATGTTGCCCACACGCGCACCGCGAAAGGCATAGATGCTCTGGTCGTCGTCGCCTACCGCAAATACGCCTTGCCCACGCCCCGGTGGAGCAAACATCTTCAACCACGCGTATTGCAGGCGGTTGGTGTCTTGAAACTCGTCCACCAGCACGTGGCTGAAGCGGCCCTGGTAATGCTCGCGCAGCGCGTCATGGTCGCGCAGC
>JANMMH010000572.1:0-2292 GCA_031373055.1 Rubrivivax sp.
GCTCGCCCCGCTCGGCGTCGCCTGGGCCGAGGCCGCGCGCAACGAAGGCAACCCTGGCCCCGACGCCGCCGTGCTGATGCGCCGCCACCGCTGGCCGGCCGTGGCGCTGACGCAAGACGGCAGCGCCTACTTCGACGTGCACCACACCGAAAACGACACCCTGGACAAGGTTGATCGCGCGGCGTTGCCCTTCAACGTCGCGTGCTGGGCGGTGGTGGCGTGGCTGGCGGCGCAAGCGCCGCTGGTGTTTTAAGCGCCGACCACACCGCCGTCGTCGCGGCGCACGGCCACCACCGCCGAGCGTGGCCGCCCGTTCGGGTTGAAGTCGGGCCAGCTCGAATAACGCTGCGGCTGTGCGGGGTCGTTGCGGCCCGAAGGCAGCTCGCCGGGGTGCTGCACGCTGATGAACATCGTGCTGCCGTCGAGTGTGGTCGACGCGCCCGCCACTTCGCAGCCCATCGGCCCGGTGAAGAAGCGCCGCACCTCGCGCGTTTGCACGTCGCAGGCCAGCACCTGGTTGTTGCCAAGGCTTTGCATCTCGCCACGGTTGAGCGCGCCACTGCCCACGTCGGTGCCGATCCACAACACGCCACGCGCGTCGAAGTTGAGGGTGTCGGGGCAGGCAAAGGCGTCGCCCTTCACGTTGCCCTGGTGCTCGGGTTTGACGCCGGCACCAGCGCCCGTGCCGGCGAGCACGAGCTGGTGCCACGTGAAGCCCGGCGCGTCGAAGTCGCCGTCTTCCTGCCAGCCGATGATGTGGCCCATGGCGTTGTCGGCGCGCGGGTTGGCGCCGTCCACCGCCGGCTGGCCAGACTGGCCGCGCAGGCTGTTGTTGGTCAACGCGGCATAGACGCCGCGGCCCACGGGGTCGATGGCCAGCCACTCGGGGCGGTCCATCTTCGTGCCGCCCACCGCGTCGGCGGCCAGGCGTGTCTTGATCACCACCTCGCCCTGGTCGGCAAAACCATTCGCCGCCACCAGCGGCCCCTGGCCATGCACCAGCGGCAGCCAACGCCCGCTGCCGTCGGCGTCATAACGCCCAACATACAGGGTGCCGTGGTCGAGCAGCTCGCGGTTCGCCTGCGCTTGCGTGAGGCCGCCGCCAGCTGGCTTGATGCGATCGCGGCTGACGAACTTGAAGATGTACTCGAAGCGCCCGTCGTCACCGCTGTAGACCACCGCGCGCTGGTCGGCCGTCACCGCCACGCAGGCGCCTTCACGCACAAGGCGGC
This sequence comes from Rubrivivax sp., assembly GCA_031373055.1. Classification (GTDB taxonomy): domain Bacteria; phylum Pseudomonadota; class Gammaproteobacteria; order Burkholderiales; family Burkholderiaceae_C; genus Rubrivivax. The sequence goes on from JANMMH010000572.1 coordinate 1,233, forward strand.
CCAGCGCCGTGCGCTTGATGGGCGTGCTCGTCGGGTCCATCGGGTCGAGCTCGACGACCCAGCCGAAGCGGTGGAACTCGTGCGGGTGCTTGCGTGCGTCAAAGCGCTCGTCAAACAAATGCCAGCGGTACCAGTCAGCCTCGCTGCGCATGCCATAGCGGCGCTGCTCGGCCGTGGGCGTGGGGCTGCCCCAGAAGTAGCCGGGCCAACTCTCTTCGCCCGTGAGGTAGGTGCCCCAGGGCGTCTTGCCGCTGCCGCAGTTGCCGATGGTGCCCAGCACACGGCGGCCACTCGCGTCGGCGGCGGTGCGCATCAGCACGTGGCCGGCGGCGGGGCCGGACAGCAGGTGCGGCGTCTGCGCGGTGACGCGCCGGGCAAAGCGTGACGGGCGTTTGACCGCCCACTGTCCATCCTTGAGCTCGATCTCGATCACCGACACGCCCACCGCCGCCTGCGCCTTGGCCACCTTCTCGGCCGTCCACGGCGCCAGGCCGTCGGTGTGCAAGAGGCCGTCGTCGGTGTACTCGTGGTTGGTCACCAAGAGACCATGTGTGGACGAGCCGTTGAGCGCGACGTAGTGCAGGCCGTCGTGGTGCATGCCCATCTGCAAGGCCTGCTCGGCGGCGCTGTTGCTGGCGTCGTCCTTCCATGCCGGCATGGCGCCGGGCACGCCGACGCTCTCGCCCCAGCGCGCCAGCACCTGGGCGCGGTAGCCCTGCGGCACCTGCACGGCGTCGCTCTTGGAGACGGGCACGCTTTTGAAGCCAAGCTTGGGTGGCGCGGCGGTGGCCGCTGGCGCCGCGCAGCCGCTGAGCCAGCCTGCGGTGGCCGCCAGCGAGCCCTGCAAGAGTGCGCGGCGCGCGGTCGATGTCGGGTCGTCGTTCATGGTCGTTGAGTCGCTCACAGTTTCTCGGTCTCGCCCGAGCGCGGTTGCCACTTCATCAGCCTCTTTTCGACCCGGCCCACGGCGGCGTCGAGCACCAGTGCAAAGGCTGTTAGCACCAGGATGCCGGCCATCACCGTGTTGATGTCGAAGCTGCCTTCGGCCTGCAAGATGAGG
>JANMMH010000578.1:0-2661 GCA_031373055.1 Rubrivivax sp.
CGCGGTGCGTGGCATCGACCCTGAGACGGGCCAGTACTACGACGACACCAAGCGCTACATCGACGCGTCCACACAGCTCAGCGATGCGCAGAAGCATTTGGTCTTTGAAGGCAACGCGCGGCGCGTCTACCCAAGGCTGGACGCGCAACTCAAAACCAAGGGGCTGTGAGCATGTTTGAACTCGGCGTCGTCAAACGCAGCATCACCCGCGCCGAGCGCGTGGCGGTCGATCAACTCGCGGGCTTCGGCAGCGCCACCGTGCACGAAGCCATGGGCCGCGTCGGCTTGATGAAGCCGTATATCCGCCCCATCTACAGCGGCGCGCACATCGCGGGCACCGCCGTCACCGTGCTGCTGCACCCGGGTGACAACTGGATGATGCATGTCGTGGCCGAGCAGATCCGTGAAGGCGACGTGGTGGTGGCCGCCATCACCGCCGACTGCACCGACGGCTACTTCGGTGACCTGCTGGCCACGAGTTTTCGTGCACGCGGCGCGCGCGGTCTGGTCATCGACGGCGGCTGCCGCGATGTCAAAGACTTGCAGGCTATGGGCTTCCCCGTCTGGAGCAAAGCCATCAGCGCCAAAGGCACCATCAAGTCAACGATCGGCTCGGTGAACATCCCCGTGGTGTGCGCCGGCATGCTGGTCAACCCGGGCGACGTGATCGTGGCCGACGACGACGGCGTGGTGGTGGTACCTGCGGCGTTAGCACAGAAGACGGCCATTGCTGCCGCCGCGCGCGAAGCGCTGGAAGCCGACAAGCGCGCCAAGCTCGCCGCCGGTGTGCTGGGGCTGGACATGTACAACATGCGCGAGCCGCTGGCCAAGGCCGGGCTGCGCTACATCGACTGATGCGCTCGCGATGAACATCACCCTCATCGGCTACGGCGAAGTTGGCCGCATCCTGGCTGAAGACCTGCGCAAGGCGATGCATGCCGTGACGGCGTTTGACTTGAAGCTCAGCGGCGGTACGGGCCCCGCCCTGCGCGAGCACGCGACGCAGTACGGTGTGGCCCTGGCGCCAACGCATGCCGACGCAGTGCGCACAGCCGAACTGACCATCTGCGCCGTCACCGCCAGTCAGACGTTAGCGGCCGCGCAAGCCTGTGCGCAGGCGATGAAACCCGGCAGCTTCTACCTCGACTTCAACTCCGCCTCACCTGGCGCCAAGATCGCCGCCGCCGCGCTGATCGACACCAGCGGCGCGAGGTATGTCGAAGCGGCGGTGATGAACTCCATCCCGCCGCCGCGCATCAAGGTGCCGCTGCTGCTGAGTGGCACGCACGCGCAAGCGTTGCTGCCGCTGCTGCAAAGCCTCGGCTTCGTGGCGAAGGTGGCAAGCGCGAAGCTCGGCGTGGCCTCGGCCACCAAGATGTGCCGCAGCGTGATGATCAAAGGCCTGGAGGCGATGCTCATTGAAAGCTTCACCACCGCACGCCACTACGGCGTGGAAGATGCGGTGATTGCCTCGCTGCATGAAACCTTTCCCACGATCGACTGGGAGAAACAAGGCGCCTACCTGTTCCAGCGTGTCATCGAACATGGCCGACGCCGCGCCGAAGAAGTGCGTGAAGTGGCCGTCACCGTGCGCGAGGCCGGCTTGGAGCCCTTCTCCGCCGCAGGCACGGCGCAGCGCCAAGCCTTCGTCGCCGACCTTGCCGACGCACAAGTTTTTGGCCCACGCGGTACGCCAGACTTCGCGCGCAGCAGCGACTGGCGCATCGAAGCCGACCGCTTGCTCACCCACGTGAAGACACACCATGACGTTTGAGAAAACCCCCGGCTGGCTGGACTGGTACGCCGACCCAAGCAAGCCGCACTTTCAGTTGCCCCCAGGCAGCGTCGACGCGCATTGCCACGTCTTCGGCCCCGGCGCCGAATTCCCTTATGCCGCCGAGCGGAAGTACACGCCGTGCGACGCTTCCAAGCAGCAGCTCTTCGCGCTGCGTGACCACCTGGGCTTTGCGCGCAACGTCGTCGTGCAAGCCACCTGCCATGGCGCCGACAACCGCGCGATGCTCGACGCCTGCATGGCCAGCGGCGGCAAGGCACGCGGCGTGGCCACCGTCAAGCGCAGTGTTGGCGACGCTGAGCTTGAAGCCATGCACGCAGCCGGCGTGCGCGGCGTACGTTTCAACTTCGTCAAGCGCCTGGTGGACTTCACCCCCAAAGACGAGCTGCTGGAAATCGCCACGCGCATCAAGCAGCTTGGCTGGCATGTCGTGATCTATTTCGAGGCGGTGGACTTGCCCGAGCTGTGGGAGTTCTTCACTGCCCTGCCCACCACCATCGTCGTCGACCACATGGGCCGCCCCGACGTGAGCCTGCCCGTGGACGGCCCGCAGTTCGCGCTCTTCGAGCGCTTCATGCACGAGCACACCAATGTCTGGAGCAAGGTGAGTTGCCCCGAGCGACTATCTGTCAGCGGCCCCAAGGCCTTGGCGGGTGAACGCGCCGCCTACCGCGATGTTGTGCCCTTCGCGCGGCGCATCGTCGAGATTTTTGGGCGATTCACCCAGGGGGAAGACGGATTATTGAAAATATTCAATCAGCTTGTGAACTTAGCGATCGCATGGTGGCTGATTCCTTTGAAGTCCTGCGCCGTTATGGCAATATGAGTTCGCCGACGATTCTATTTATCCTCAAACAGATTTTAGA
>JANMMH010000579.1:0-1996 GCA_031373055.1 Rubrivivax sp.
AATGGGCCGGCTTGGCGCTGGGTTTGGGTGGCCTGCTGCTCGTCGTGTGGCACAAGCTGGGTGCGGGTGAAGTGCACATGGCCAGCCTGATGTTGGCGATCTTTGCGCTGGTCAGCATCACGGCCGGCACGCTGTACCAAAAGCGCTTCGTCGCGGCCTGCGACGTGCGCACCGCCAACACCGTGCAGTTGATGGCGGCTTTGCTTGTGACGCTGCCGCTGGCGCTTTGGGAGCAAGGCAGCTTCACGATGCATGCCGAGCTCGTTGGCGCCATGGCGTGGTCCGTATTCGTACTGACGCTGGGCGGCAGCTCGCTGCTGTACCTTCTGATCCAGCGCGACGCGGCCACCAGCGTCACCAGCTTGATGTACCTCGTGCCACCCAGCACCGCACTGATGGCCTGGTGGCTGTTTGACGAAACCCTGACGCTGGCCGTGCTGGCTGGCGTGCTGCTCACCGCGCTGGGCGTGTGGCTGGTGGTGCGCAGCAGCGCGTCTGCACTAACGGCGAAAGAGAGCTGACGATGTTTGAGGGCTTTAAGCACATCGATGTGTCCTGTGCCGGCGCGCGCATCCATGCGCGCATGGGTGGCGCCGGCCCAGCCTTGCTGCTGCTGCATGGCCACCCGCAAAGCCATGTCATGTGGCACCGCGTCGTGGACACGCTGGCTCAGCGCTTCACCGTCGTGGCTGCCGACCTGCGCGGCTACGGCGACAGCGAACGTGTGGCCGCCGACGCGGCGCATGCGCACTACAGCAAGCGCGCCATGGCGCTGGACATGCTGCAGCTGATGACAGCGCTGGGCCACACGCGCTTTGCCGTGTGCGCGCACGACCGCGGCGCGCGGGTTACGCACCGCTTGCTGCTGGACCACCCGCAGGCCGTCTCGCGCGCCATGCTGCTGGACATCGCCCCCACGCTGGCCATGTACGAGCACACCAGCGAAGCCTTCGCGCGCGCCTACTGGCACTGGTTCTTTTTGATCCAACCGGCACCGCTGCCCGAGCGTTTGATCGACGCCGATCCCAAGGCCTACCTGCGCGACTTAATGGGTGCCCGCTACGGTGGCCTGGGCATCTTCGCGCCCGCGGCCTTTGCTGAATACGAACGCTGCATCAGCCTGCCCGGTAGTGCCACGGCCATGTGCGAGGACTACCGTGCCGCTGCGGGCATCGACCTCGAACACGACCGCGCCAGCCGCGTTGCGGGCAGCCAGGTTGAGATGCCGCTGCACGTACTGTGGGGCAGCAAGGGCGTGGTGGCACGCTGCTTCGACCCGCTGGCACTGTGGCAACAAGCCGCGCGAAAGGTCAGCGGTCGCGCGGTCGACAGCGGCCACTACATCGCCGAAGAAGCGCCGCAGGCGCTCTTGGCTGAGATCGATTCGTTTTTCAAGGAGTAAGCGCTATGACCCCCCACCGCATCGCCGTGATTGCCGGAGACGGCATTGGCAACGAAGTCGTGCCCGAAGGCCTGCGCGCGCTGGACGCCGCCGCAAGGCGCTTTGACATCAAGCTGCAGTACGACCATTTCGACTTCGCGAACTGCGCGCACTTTGAGCGTTATGGCGCCATGATGCCGGCGAACTGGAAAGACCAGATCGGCGGCCATGACGCCATCTTCTTCGGCGCGGTAGGCTGGCCGGCCACCGTGCCCGACCACATCTCGCTGTGGGGGTCGTTGCTGAAGTTCCGCCGCGAGTTCGACCAGTACATCAACCTGCGCCCGGCACGGCTGATGCCCGGCATCCACTCGCCACTGGTCAACCGCCAGGGCCAGGCGCTGAAGCCGGGCGAGATCGACATGTGGATCGTGCGCGAGAACACCGAAGGCGAGTACTCGAGCATCGGTGGCCGCATGTTCGAGGGCAGCGATCGTGAGTTCGTGATCCAGGAGACGGTGATGACGCGCATCGGCGTCGACCGGGTGCTGAAGTTCGCGTTCGAACTCGCCGCGTCGCGGCCGCGCAAGAAGCTCACCTCGGCCACCAAGAGCA
>JANMMH010000373.1:0-2937 GCA_031373055.1 Rubrivivax sp.
GCCGCGTCGCAGGCCGCAGGCACGGCTTCGCGCGCCGCGTAGGTGCGGATGCCACCCACACGCGCGGCGATGCGCAAGAGGCCGCGGTAATGCATGCCGTCCAGCAGCTGCGTGCTAGCGTTGCTGGAGCCGCCGAACCAATTGCTGACCTTGCCGTGCTGGAAGTGCGCGTCCACGTCACGCGGGTGCACGCGGCCACGCTCCTGCACGAAGGCCAGCACCGCCTGCGCCTGCGCCCAGCGCTGCTTGTCCCACGCCGTGCGTGCCGTGCGCGGGTGCATTAGGTGGTGCGTGGCGCGTGGCAGAAAACCGTAGTTGACGAAGAAGTCTTCTTCGATGGGCAGCTTGGCGTAGCGCCGCTCCAGGTCGCCCGCGCGGTAGCCCTGCACGCGGTGGCGCAACGTCAGGTCTTGCGCGCGTGCCGGTGCACGAATGGGGTCGGCTTGCACGAAGCCGAGTTTTTCAATCGCCTTCGGTAAGGTGGTCGGCGTGAAGAGCGAGCGCGCCACGGCATAGCGGCGCAGGGCGTCCAGGGTGATGGCGGGCGTCTTGGGCATCGCGCGTCCTCACTCAGTCCAGCCACTGCCGCACGACCCCGCCGCCGGCGTCGCCGAGGCGCACTTCAGCGCGCGCGCCGTTCACGAGCACCAGCTGCGGCGGCATGTGGCCGATGTCCATGTCCACCAGCACGGGGCAGGGCATGGCGGCGAAGCAATGGTCCAGTGCTTGCGCGTAGCGCAGGTGCTCGGCTTGCGTGGTGTCGGGGGCGGCGCTGCGGCCAATCAAGAGGCCATTCAAGCCGCCAAGCCAGCCGCTCCAGCGCAGGCGGTACACGGCGCGCACGAGTTCGGTAGGCGACATCCCGGCGTTTTCCAGGTAAAGCAGCGTGCCCTCAATGCGGTGTTGATCGACGAAGGCCGCCACGTTGCCAAAGCGCGTGCCGGCCAGATGCACTAACGTGTCGATGCAGCCGCCGATCAAGCGCCCGCGGCACGCCACCTCGGCGCTGGCCGGCTGGTTCAGGCAACGCCACAGAGTCGGCGCAGTCAGTGCATAGGTGACGTTAGGCACCAGCGCAAAGTCGGTCCATTTCGATTGCCAATGGGTGGACGCTCGCTGCTCGATCACGCCGCCTGCCGGCGTCGCAAGTGCTGACATCGCTGCCGTTGTGAGCGCATCGCTTTGCCCCGCCACCAGGTCCATCAGGCAAGGCCCGTGCGCGGTGGCCCATCCGGCGCGCAGCGTCAGAGGCAGCATCCATGTGCTGGTGTCCGAATAGCCCATCACCCACTTTGGCGGCGCCTCGCGCAAAGCATCGAAGTCCAAATGCTCCAGCAGCTCGATGGCCAACTCACCGCCCCAAGGCGGAATGATCGCGGTCACGTCTGCGCGCAGCAGAAGCTGCATCAGTTCGGCCGCGCGCGCCTCGGCGCTGGCGCTGGCACTGCGCACTTCATCGCGCAAACAGTGGCCCTCTACGACACGAAAGACTTGCAAGCGAAGGTGCTCAAGCACTAGGTCCAGCCGGGGATGCAGGGCCGGCGGCACGCCCGAGCTGGGCGCCGTGACGGCGATCAAATCACCGCGCTTCAGTGGCGCCGGATAGCGCGGCGGCGTCACGGTGTCAACACACCACGGCGCAGCTGATCGCGCTCGATCGACTCAAACAGCGCCTTGAAGTTGCCCTCACCAAAGCCGTCGTCGCCCTTGCGCTGGATGAACTCGAAGAACACCGGGCCGAGCAGCGTGCGCGAGAAGATTTGCAGCAAGAGGCGCGGCTGCCCTTCCTGCATCGCGCCGTCCATCAAGATGCCGCGCGCCTGCAGCTCAGCAACGTTCTGGCCGTGCCCGGGCAGGCGCTCGCCGAGCATCTCGTAGTAGACGTCGTTGGGCGCGGTCATGAGCGGGATGCCGGCCATTTGCAGGCTGTCGACGCTGGCCATCAAGTTGTCTGTTAGCAAGGCGACGTGCTGGATGCCTTCGCCGTTGAACTGCATCAAGAATTCTTCGATCTGCCCCGCACCTTTGGACGACTCTTCGTTGAGCGGTATGCGAATCATGCCGTCGGGCGCCGTCATGGCCTTGGACGTCAAACCGGTGTGCGTGCCCTTGATGTCGAAGTAGCGCATCTCGCGAAAGCTGAAGAGCTTTTCATAGAAGCCCGCCCAATAGGCCATGCGGCCGCGGTAGACGTTGTGGGTGAGGTGGTCAATGAGCTTCAGGCCATGCCCCGGCGGCCGGCGGTCCACACCGTCTATGAATTCGAAGTCGATGTCGTAGATCGACTTGCCGTCTTCAAAGCGGTCGATCAGATACAGCGGCGCGCCGCCAATGCCTTTGATCGCCGGCAGGCGCAGCTCCATCGGCCCGGTGGGTATTTCCACCGGCTCGGCACCCAGCTCCAGCGCGCGCGCGTAGGCCTTGTGCGAGTCCTTCACGCGAAACGCCAGGCCACACGCCGACGGACCATGTTCGGCCGCAAAGTACCCGGCCAGGCTGCGCGGCTCGTGATTCACGATGAAGTTGATACCGCCCTGGCGGTACAGCAGCACATGCTTAGAGCGGTGCCGCGCCACCAGCGTAAAGCCCATGGTTTCGAACAGTGGCTCCAGCACGCCGGGCGTGGGCGAGGCGAACTCGACGAACTCGAAGCCCATCAGGCCCATGGGGTTGGTTTGCTGTTCGGTCATGGTGAGGTTTCCTGGCCCATTGCGGTTGGCGCCATTCTGCCGGGTAGCTCGTTGTCGCAATGACGCACGAAGGCATCCACGTACCGCACGGGCCGAGGCCGGTGGCCGAGCGGCTGCGTTCATGTCCCCCGGGTCGGGAAATACCCGACCCTCCTCCTTTACTTCACTTCGCCGCTCGCCCACCGTCCTCGGCCTGCCACCAGTGTGGCGGTCGCCATACTTCGAGCAGCAACAGACGACGCTGGAG
>JANMMH010000389.1:0-3375 GCA_031373055.1 Rubrivivax sp.
CGAGGCCGTATTTGGCGAGTTGGCCGACCTTGTAGTTCTCGATCAGCACGTCAGCCTCGCGCGCCAAAGTGCGCACAAGATCGGCGCCCTCGGTACTCGCGATGTCGATGGCGATGGAGCGTTTGCCGCGGTTGGCGCTGAAGAAATAGGCGGCCATCTGCTCGGCCTTGTCGCCGAAGAAAGGCGGGCCCCAGGCGCGCGTGTCGTCGCCCTCGCCGGGGCGTTCGACCTTGATGACATCGGCGCCGTAGTCAGCCAACAGTTGCCCCGCCCAGGGGCCGGCGAGCACGCGTGAGAGGTCTAGGACGCGGGTGCCCTTCAGCGGCTGGGGGGTGGCCATCAGTTGAAGGCCTGAATGCCCGTGATGGCGCGCCCAAGGATTAGCGCGTGGATGTCGTGTGTGCCCTCGTAGGTATTCACCACTTCCAGGTTGACAAGGTGTCGCGCCACGCCGAATTCGTCGCTGATGCCGTTGCCGCCCATCATGTCGCGCGCCAGCCTGGCGATGTCCAACGCCTTGCCGCAGCTGTTGCGCTTCACGATCGACGTCGCTTCGACCGAGGCCGTGCCGGCATCCTTCATGCGCCCGAGTTGCAGGCAGCCTTGCAGGCCCAGGCTGATCTCGGTCAGCATGTCGGCCAGCTTCTTCTGGATGAGCTGGTTGGCGGCCAGCGGGCGGCCGAACTGCTGGCGGTCCATCACGTACTGGCGCGCGCGCTGCATGCAGTCTTCAGCGGCGCCGAGCGCGCCCCAGGCGATGCCAAAGCGTGCGCTGTTCAGGCAGGTGAAGGGGCCCTTCAAACCACGCACGTCGGGGAAGGCGTTTTCTTCCGGGCAGAAGACGTTGTCCATCACCACCTCACCCGTGATCGACGCGCGCAAACCCACCTTGCTGTGGATGGTGGGCGCGCTCAAACCTTTCGCGCCCTTTTCGAGGATGAAGCCGCGAATCTGGCCGCCATCGTCTTTGGCCCAGATCACAAAGACATCGGCGATGGGGCTGTTGCTGATCCACATCTTCGAGCCTGTGAGTGCGTAGCCGCCGGGCACAGCCTTGGCGCGCGTGACCATGCTGCCGGGGTCGCTGCCATGGTTGGGCTCGGTCAGGCCGAAGCAGCCGATGAGCTCACCCGTCGCGAGTTTGGGCAGGTACCTTTGTTTCTGAGCTTCAGTGCCGAAGTCGAAGATGGGCACCATCACCAGCGAGCTCTGCACGCTCATCATCGAGCGGTAGCCCGAGTCGACGCGCTCGACTTCGCGTGCGATGAGGCCGTAGCACACGTAGTTCAGGCCGGCGCCGCCATAGGCTTCGGGGATAGTGGGCCCGAGCAGGCCGAGCTCGCCCATTTCGCGAAAGATGTTCGCGTCAGTGGTTTCATGGCGGAAGGCTTGCACCACACGCGGCTGCAAGCGGTCTTGGCAGTAGGCGGCGGCAGCGTCGCGTACGGCGCGTTCGTCGCTGCTGAGCTGACTGTCCAGCAAGAAGGGGTCGGTCCAATCAAAACGGGCGTGGGCCATGGTGGTGCTCTGCGCAAAGAGGGAAGGTCGGCACGATACCAAGCCCGGCCAAGGCCCGCCTGCGCCAGCAGACGCGAAAGCGACAAGCGATAGAATCTGGCCTGTCCAACCAACTCGTTCAACCCCTAAGGTCCGCCATGAGTACACAGAGCATCGGCCTCTTTGAGGCCAAGACGCATTTTTCCGAGCTGGTGGCGCGTGCCGAGGCGGGTGACGAAGTCATCATCACGCGGCACAACAAGCCGGTGGCCAAGCTCGTGCCCATGAGCGAAGTCTCGACGCAGCAGTTGGCGCGGCGACGCAAGGCGGTGTCTGGCATGCAGGCTGTGGGTGCCGAAGTGGCGTCGCGGGGAAAGGCCATCACGCAACAGGAAATCCTGGAATGGATTCGCGAGGGGCGGCGTTGATCGTCATCGATTCGTCCTACACGCTGGCGCTGGTGATGCCGGACGAAAGCCGCCCGGCCAGCATGGGTGAGGTGCTGCGACAGCGCCTGGCCGCGCCGATGATCTGGCCGCTTGAAATCGCCAGCGCCATGCGCACCAGCTTGCGCCGCAAGCGCTTGCGCGAACCGCAGGTGGACGTCTTGTGCGCGCGCATCGCCGAGCTCGATGTCGACGTCATCTCGCCCATGCACGGCCTGCCCAAGAAGCACTTCGACGCCGCGCAAACGCACGACCTCACACCCTACGACGCGATGTACCTGGAGCTGGCCTTGCAATGGCGCAGTGCTCTGGCCACCCGCGACGAAGCACTGGCCGCAGCCGCGCAGCGCGCCGGCGTTTCGGTCTTCAATTGATCCGTACTTGCACATTTGGAAATGCCATGAAAGCCGCCGACATCCGCGCCACCTTCCTGAGTTACTTCGAGTCCATGGGCCACACCGTCGTGGCCTCCAGCCCCGTAGTGCCGGGTGACGACCCCACGCTTTTGTTCACCAACGCCGGCATGAACCAGTTCAAGGACGTGTTCCTGGGCAACGAGCGCCGGCCCTACCTGCGCGCGGCAACCTCACAGAAGTGCATCCGCGCCGGCGGCAAGCACAACGACCTGGACAACGTCGGGTACACCGCGCGCCACCACACCTTCTTCGAGATGCTGGGCAACTTCAGCTTCGGCGACTACTTCAAACATGACGCGTTGCAATTCGCGTGGGAATTGCTCACCGTGAAGTTCGGCCTGCCCAAAGAGAAGCTCTGGGCCACGGTGTATGCCGAAGACGACGAGGCCTACGACATTTGGTTGAAAGTGATCGGCCTGCCCGCGGAGCGCATCGTGCGCATCGGCGACAACAAGGGCGGCCGCTATTTGAGCGACAACTTCTGGATGATGGGCGACACGGGCCCCTGCGGCCCCTGCTCCGAAATCTTCTACGACCACGGCAGCGATGTCGAAGGCGGCCCGCCCGGCAGCGCCGAGCAAGACGGCGACCGCTACGTTGAGATCTGGAACAACGTCTTCATGCAGTTCAACCGCACCGAAGACGGCGTGATGCACAAGCTGCCCAAGCCCAGTGTCGACACCGGCATGGGGCTGGAGCGGCTGGCGGCGGTGCTGCAACACGTGCACAGCAACTATCAGATCGACACCTTCGTGGCCTTGCTTGCTGCCGCGAAGAAGGCGGTGGACGCTGCGGGCGGCGGCGATTGCGACAAAGACTCGGCCTCGCTCAAGGTCATTGCCGACCACATTCGAGCATGCAGCTTCACGGTGGTCGACGGTGTCATTCCCGGCAACGAAGGCCGCGGCTACGTGCTGCGCCGCATCGCGCGCCGCGCCATCCGCCATGGCTACAAGCTCGGGGCGCGCAAGCCGTTTTTCCACGCCATCGTGGCCACGCTGGCCTCGGAGATGGGC
>JANMMH010000394.1:0-3135 GCA_031373055.1 Rubrivivax sp.
AAAACTGGCACCAGACTGGCACCAGCCTCTTTCAGAAAACAAAAAAGTCAGCAGGCGCTAACCTGCTGACTCTTGTCTATCTTGGCTCCCCGACCTGGGCTCGAACCAGGGACCTACGGATTAACAGTCCGGCGCTCTACCAACTGAGCTATCGAGGAATTGAGCCCGTGAGTATAGCCAAGAAGTGGGGCCTTTCTGCCCGGCGAGCCCCGTGCGCTAGAAGTCGGCCTGCACCGATGCGCGTAAGTTGCGTGCTGCTAACGGGAAGAGGTAGGCGTGGTTGAACTGGTAGGGCGCTTCACGCCATGCGCGGCGGTTGGTGGCGTTTTGCAGGTCGAGGCGCCACAGAAGCTTTGCGCCGCGGCTGGTTTGGCGGTACTGCGCACCAAGATCCAGCCGTGTCCAGACCGGCAGGGCGATGCTGTTGTCAGGCAAGGCCATCCGTGAACCCTCGTGAGTGAGGCTGCCGCGCAAGTTCAAGCCGGGCAGGGCGGCGACGTCGCGCGTGAGCAGCAGGCGCAGGCTGCTCACGGGCACGTTGGTGGGGCGTAGGCCATCCACGCTGGCGTCTCGCGAGCCTTCTCGTGTGGCGCGCAGGGCCAGGCCGCTGAACTGCACCGTCCACGCGCCCATGTGCTCACTGTGGCTGGCCTCTACGCCGCGATGGTGTGCCGTGCCGTCGATGGCACGCGTGCAGATCAGCGCGGTGCTGCCGCTGCATGTGTCGGCACTGGCCGGGCGCTGGATGTCGAAGGCGATGAGTGACCCACTGCGGCGCGTGCTGTCGTGCTTGACGCCGCCTTCCCACTGGCGGCTCTTCAGCGCGGGCAAGACCTGGTTGGCGTTGCGGTAGATCGGCAGATTGGGCACGACTTCGGACTCGACGCCCTGGCCCCAACTGGCGTAGGCCATGGTGGCCGGGTTGATGGCGTAGCTCAGTGCCAACCACGGCGTGGTGAAGCTCTGCGGGTAGCCGGCGGCGCCAGCGCGCGACAGGCGGCTGTGGCGCAGTCCGGCCCAGAGCTGCCAAGCTGGGCTGAGCTCGATGGCGTCGCGGAGATACCACTCGCGGCTGCGTTCATCTCGGTTGTTAGTCGGTGTGCTTGCGTCGGGGCTCGCGGGCGTGGCGACGCTGGCGTCGATGCGGCCCGTGCCGCTGTAGTTGAAGGCTTGCAGCCCGAAGCGGTCGCTGGCGCGCGTGCTCAAGAAGCCCGCAGTGATGCGATGGCGCAAGCCGGCGGCACCAAAGCTGCCCTGCACGTGCAGGTCCAGCGCGTCGACGCGGCGGCGTTCGCCTTCGCTGCGAAAGTCGTAGAGGTCCACGCTGCCGTCGGGGCAGTAACGGTCGGCCCAGTAGATGTCGGTACTGGCGTCGTAACAACCGAATGGAAAGGCCACACGGTCGTCACTGCGCAGACGCTGCGTCACGCCGTGCGCGCTGAATCGCCAGGCTTCATTCAGGCGCTGGGTGTAGCGCAGCGATGCCGTGCCGCCGTCCAACACCACGGGCAAGCTCCAGGCTTGGTTGTTGAGGTTGACGCGCGGGTCGACGTTGCTGGCGTTGGGGAGCGTGTTGCCCAGCAGGCTCAAGCCCGGCACGCTGGGTTGTGCGCGGTGGCTGCTTTCAAGCTCGAACTCGAGTTTGCTGTCGCCGGTGATCTGCCAGTCGGTGGCCAGCGCCACCGCGCGGCTTTGGCCGTCGGCGTTGCGCGCGGCGGGCCGCAGCGACACCGCCTGGACATTCAAGCGCGCCCCGAACTCGCCGTTGCTGCCAAAGCGATGGCTCAGGTCGACCTGCGCCAGCAGCGTGCCGTCCTGCTGCCAGCCCAGCACGCCCTGGTGCACGCTACCCGTGGGACGCTTCACGACGAGGTTGACGATGCCCCCGGGCGCGCTGGTGCCGGCCTGGACGCCGCTGATGCCTTTGAGCACTTCAACGCGTTCCTTGTTCGCCAGCGAGACGAAGGTTTCGGCGTTGATGGGCAGCCCGTCGCGTCGATAGTTGGTGCGGTTGTCGATGACGAAGCCGCGTAGGGTGAGGAAGCTCCAGTAGCCCTCGGCGTTGTAGGCGTCTGCGAGGCTGGCGTCCAGGCGCGTCAGATCGGCGATGCTGGTCACGCCGGCGTCTGCCAGCGCCTCGCGCCCATAGACGCTGGCCTGCATCGGCGTGCGCGCCAGCGGCGTGCTGCCGAAGCCACCGATGGACGACTCGGCGTTGCTGCGGCCGGTGATGGTGACGACATTGCCACCTTGTCCATGTGCAACGGGCGTGCTCAATGCCAGAAACGCGGCAGCGGCCAGGGCGATAGCGGTCGGGGTCGGGTGGTGTGCCATCCAGTGCTCTCAGTGCAATGGCAGGTCGGCGTGCCCACCCACGGCGTGCGCCATGGGTTTGAGCTGCTTCCCTGCGCGAGGATTACCTCAATCAGGTTCAAAGGGACTTTCTCAGTCGCTGCGCTTGACCGCAGCAACACCCCTAGCGAAGAGCCGCGATGATAACCGCGCGCGAAAAAAAGCCCGCAGACTGCGGGCCTGGCGGGCTTACTGAGGCCGTGTATGGCAGGCGTTAGTCGAACACCGGCGACTCCACACCCAGCACCTTGTGCAGCTTCGGGCTCGTGGTGGTGTACTGCAAGAGCACCTTCTTGTCGGGGAAGACATAAGGCGACGCGCCAAATGCCGCGAGTGCCGCTTCGTGAAAGCCCGAGAGGATGAGTTTTTTCTTGCCCGGATAGGTGTTGATGTCGCCCACGGCGAAGATGCCGGGCACCGAGGTCTGGAATTTTTCGGTGTCGACAACGATCTGCTTACGCTCCAGCGCCAGGCCCCAGTGCGCGATCGGCCCGAGCTTGGGCGACAGGCCAAAGAACACCAGCAGCACGTCCAGCGGCATGACACGCGTCACGCCATCGGCACCGGTGACCTTCAGCTGCTGAAGCCGGCCGTCGTGCTCGTCAAAGCCTGTGATCTGGCCGACCACGAACTGCATCTCAAGCGCTTCGCACAGCGCCTTCATGCGCGCCACGCTGGCAGGCGCGGCGCGAAAGCCGTCGCGCCGGTGCACCAGGATCACGCTCTCGGCCTTGTGCGCGCCGGCCTGCACGAAGTTCAACGCCCAGTCCAGCGCGGAGTCTC
>JANMMH010000419.1:0-4560 GCA_031373055.1 Rubrivivax sp.
GCAGTCGATGAAGGGGTGCGCCATGGTGCCGCAGGCGTAGGGTTTGAAGGCGATGGTGGGCCAGACCCACTGTTCACCGAAGCCCGCGAGCATGGCTTCGAAGTCACCGTCTGTGGTGTTGGCGTAGCCGTGGAAGAAGCCATGTGGGCCTTCAAACACCGTGCGCGGCCCGACAAACCCTGCCAGCGCCAGGCGCACTGCGCGGTAGCCCGACTGCGCCGCCCAGCCGGGGTGCAGGCGCTTCGTCCAGGCGCCTTCGCTCAGGTATTCGATGATGCCGCCGGCCATGCTGCCGGCGATGCCGAAGGCGTTCACCAGCTGCGCCTCGGTCAATCGCAGCATGGCGCCAACACCGGCCACCGCACCCATGACGCCGAAGATGGCGGTGGGGTGAAAGCCAGCCTTGTGAACCTTCATTGGCGCCACGGCGCACAGGCGGCAGGTGACTTCCACGCCGATGGCAATGCCACGCAGCACGTCTGCACCAGTCGTGCCATGGCGCTGAGCTGCGGCTAACACCGCAGGCACGATGACAGCGCCGGCATGCACCGGGCCGCCTTCATAGGTGTCGTCGAAGTCTTCGCCGTGCGCGGCCGTGCCGTTGACGAAGGCGGCGCCTTCAACGCCCAGGGTCAGGTCTGTGCCGAAGACGCTGCACGGGCCGGGTTGGTCGATCGAGGCGATGGCCGCCAGCACATAGGGCTCGTGGCGCGCGGCGATGCAGATGCCGGCGATGTCCAGCACCAGGCGCTGCGCGATGGCCAGCGCACGCGGGTCGGCTTCGGGCGCACTGCCCGCAATGCCGCGCGCAAGACGCTGCGCGACGGAAATGGCATCAAGCATCAATCGACTTTCCCTTCACGCCGAAAAACTCTTTCCACGCTGTGTAGGCCGTGAGCGCCATCGCCAAGGCCAGCAAAGCCAGCGAGACTTTGTCGGTCAGAAAGATCATCGGGTCGCCGCCCGAGATAAGCAGGCTACGCCGGTAGTTGCTCTCGACCAAGTAGCCGAGCACCAGGCCCAGCACCAGCGGCAACACCGGCAGCTTGAGCCAGCGCATGGCGTAGCCAAAAACGCCCACGCCGATGACGAGAAAAATCTCGAACACGCTTTGGTGAATGGCGTACACGCCCGACATCACCAGCGCCAGGATGCCGGCAATCAAATACGGCTTGGGCCGGTTCACCAGCCAGATGCAGGGCGACAGGATCACCAGGCCGATGAGCAGCATGGCGATGTTGGCGATGAAGAGGCCACCGTACAGGCCATACACCACCTCGGGCGCCTTGGCAAAAAGCATGGGCCCGGGCTGCAAGCCGTGGATCAGAAAGCCGCCGAGCAGGATAGCGGCCGAGTTCGAGCCCGGGATGCCCAGGCTCAAGAGTGGCACCAGCGCTGTGGCGGTGACTACGTTGTTAGCACTCTCGGGCGCGGCAATGCCCTCGGGCGAGCCGTGGCCAAATTCTTCCGGGTGTTTGCTCCAACGCTTGGCTTCTGAATAGGCCATGAACGCCGCGATGGTGCCGCCCGCACCGGGCGTCACGCCTTCCACCGTGCCCACCACTGCGCCGATGGCCTGCGGCTTGAAGAGCCGCTTGCTCATGGCCCAGTTGGGCAGCTTCAACTTGGCTTCGGACTTGTTGGCCTTGGCCCACGCCGGCTCGGTGATCTGCACCAGCATTTCGGTCACCGCAAAGAGCCCCACCATGATGAGGATGGGCTTGACGCCGCCCAGCAAGTCGGCCGAACCGAAGGTGAAGCGCGAGACGCCGCTCACCGGGTCGCTGCCGATGAAGGCGATGATGAGCCCGAAGCCGGCGGCGATGGCGCCCTTCAACAGCGAGCCGCCCGACAAACCGGCGATGACGCTCAAGCCCAGGATGCCCAGCGAAAAGTACGCTGCCGGTGTGAAGGCCAGCGCCACCTTGGCCAGGCTCTCGGTGCACAGCACCAGCACCGCCAGGCCGAAGAGGCCGCCCCACAGGCCCGACATCAGCGAGATGCCGAGTGCTTCACCCGCTCGCCCCTGCTGCGCCATGGCGTAGCCGTCGGTCACCGTGGCCGACGCTGAATTCGTGCCCGGCGTGCGAATCAAGATGGCCGGGATGCTGCCGCCGTATTCCGCGCCGACGTACACGCTGGCCAGCAGCACGAGCGCCGTGGTCGGGTCCATGCCGACCGTGAAGGGCAGCAAGAGCGCCATCGCAATGCTCGGGCTGATGCCCGGCAGCGCGCCGCCGAAAATGCCCCACAGCACGCCGCCGAATGCCGCCACGATGACGGCCATCGAGGTGAGCGAACCCATGGCTTGAAGCACGCTGTCCATGCCTTAAGCCCAGAGGCTGCCGACGGGCATGCGCACCTTCAGCGCCCAGTCGAACATGCCCCATAAGAGCGGGCCCGAAACGGCGGCGAACGCGAAGAGCGGAAGCTTGAGCGCTGCGCCCGCGAGCCAGCCGACCGCCAGCACGAGCAGGCTCACCGTGAGCGGGTAGCCGAGCCAGGGCAGCAGCAGGCCATAGATCACCAGGATGGCGACGAGGCCGGCGCAGCGCAGCAGCACCTGCCGCAACGGCATGCGCTCACTTTTGGCGTTAGCTGGCTTGTCAGGCACGGCACGAAAACTCTTGGCAAACAGCGCCAGCGCCGCCAGCAGCATCACCGCGCCCACACCTTGTGGCACACCGCCCGCGCCGACGGCATCGGCCAGCAGACTGTCTTCGATGCCACGTGCGGCCGTGATGTAGCTGGTCGCGAAGATGGCGGTCAGAACCGCCAGCAAACGGTCGCGCGCGCGGCCACTCCAGTCAGCCATCACTTGATCACACCCAGCTCCTTCAGCGACTCGGTGATGTCTTTGGCGAACTGCGTGGTGAACTTGCGCGCCTCCACGCGGCCCATCACGATGGGGATCAGGTTTTCTTTGGTGTACGAGGCCTTGTACGCCGGCACTTCAAGCGCTTTGCGCAAGCCGTCTTCCCAGGCTTTGGCGACCTCGTCGCTCACGCCTTTGGGCCCTGCGATGCCACGGAACTTGGTGACCACGACGTTGAAGCCTTGCTCCTTGGCGGTGGGCAAATTCGCAAGGCCCTCGAGCCGCTTCTCATTCAGCACCGCCAGCAACCTGATCTTGCCGGCTTCAAGCTGGCCTTTGAGTTCCTGGATCTCGCCGACACCGATGTCGTAGGTGCCGTTGAGCACGCCGATCATCTGGTCGCCACCGCCTTCATGGCTGACGATGGGCACCTTCACGCCGGTGGTGCGTGCCAAGCGCTCCATCGCCAAACGCTCCAGCGAGGCCGGGTTGCTGGCACCCCAGCGGCTCTTGCCCGGGTTGGCTTTGGCGAAGTTGATGACATCGGCCAGCGTCTTGTGCGGCGACTCCGTGCGTGTGTAGATCACCTCGGGGTCGATGAAGACGATGGCGATGGGGTCCAGCCCGTCATAGCCCACCGGCGGCTTGCTCAAGAGCGTCGTCTGGATGTAGGTCGGTGTCGTGCCGTAGAAGATGCTGCCGTCGGGCTTGCCGCCGGCGACGTTGGCCACCGCCGTGGCGCCGCTGCCGCCGCGGATGTTCTCGACCGCGAAGCTGGTCTTCATGATCGGACCCAGGTGTTGGCTGAGTTCACGCAGGAAGAGGTCGGTGCCGCCGCCGGGGCTGCTGTGCGTCACGAGCGTGACGCGGCTGGCGGGGTAGGGCGCTTGGGCATGCGCCAGGGCGGCACACAACGTGAGCGCGGCGCCGATGAGGTGGTGAAAACGCATGGGTCTGTCTCCTCAGGTTTGACGTTAGATCGTGGCCGCCGCAATGAAGCCACGCAGATCGTTTTGCTGCGCCGCCGACATCGCCAGCTCCCAGGCCTGGGCAGTCTTGGCCGCACCCAGCACCGGCTCGGCCTGGCCGGCGAACTTGGCGCGCAGCATGGCGTTGCTCATAGGGTTTTGCACGCTGCCCACGGCATGTTCGACAACGAGGTGCAGCGTGCGGCCGTCGTGGGTTTCCAGCGTGAGGTCGACCGAGGCTTCGTGGATGCTGTTGTCGACGATGGCCTCCACCTTGGCGCGCAGGTCCAGCACCTCGGGCCGGTTCACCACCTCGTCGGTGTACTCATGCTCACCGGCTTGGCCGTAGAGCAGGCACACGGCGCACGAGTGGTACACGCTGAACTTGCTTTGCAGCCCGTCGATCGGCGTCTTCTTGCCCGTGAGCTCGAGCACGAGTGAATGCACTTTGAGCGTTAGCTTCTTGATGTCGGCAGCCTTCAAGCCATGCGCATTGCGCAGCTGCACGCAGCCGTCGATCGACGGGTGGATGACGATGCCGCAGGCGAAAGGTTTGTAGGTGTTGAGCGCGGCTTCCCAGCGCGTGCCCAGGTCGTCGGTGATCTCGCTCCAGTCGGTCTTGTCGCTGAAGACTTGCAGCAGGCCACGCGGTGCTTCCAGCGCGCGCTTGCTCGCGGTGTAGCCGTGTTTGGCCATCAGCGCCGACATCAGCCCCACGCGCGCGGCCGCACCCGGGTGCAGGGGCTTGGTCATGCTGCCGAACTGTTCACGCAGGCC
>JANMMH010000424.1:0-3851 GCA_031373055.1 Rubrivivax sp.
GATGCCCACCACCAAACTCATGCTCAGCAGCGTGACGACGTTGAGCGTGAAGCCAAACACATAGTGCATGACGGCGAAGGCCGGGATGATGGACAGCGGCAGCGCCGTGGCCGCCACCAGGGTGGCGCGCCAGTCGCGCAAGAAGAGCCACACCACCAGCACCGCCAGCGCCGCACCTTCCAGCAGCAGGATCATGCTGCCGTGGAAGTTTTCTTCGACCGGGTCGACGAAGTTGAAGGCCTCGGTGACGCTGACGTCGGGGTGCTGCGCGCGCAGTGTGTTCAGCGCGGCGCGCACGCCGACAGCCACGTCGGTTTCACCGGCGCCGCGCGAGCGCACGATCTCAAAGCCGACCACCGGCTTGCCGTTGAGCAGCGCGCCGCTGCGCCGCTCGGCCACCGTGTCGCGCACGCTGGCGACCTGGTCTAAGCGCAGGCGCCGGCCGTCGCTGAGCGCAATGTTCAGCCGCGCCAGTTCTTCGGCGCTTTGCACGGTGGCGATGGTGCGCACGCTTTGCTCGATGCCGCCCACGTCGCTGCGCCCACCGCCGGCGTCTTGCTGCACGGCGCGCAGTTGGCGTGAGATGTCGGACGCGGTGGTGTTGAGGGCGAGCAGCCGCGCCGGGTCAAGCTCGACCTGCACCTCGCGCGTGACGCCGCCGACACGCGCAACCGAGCCCACACCGCGCACGGCCAGCATGGCTTTGGTCACTGTGTCGTCGACAAACCAACTCAGTGCTTCGTCGTCCATGCGGCTGGACGCCACCGTGTAGGTCAGGATCGGCGCACCGGCCAGTTCAAGCTTGCTGATGACGGGGTCGCGCAGCTCGGCGGGCAGATCGGCGCGCACGCGCTGCACCGCAGAGCGCACGTCGTCCAGCGCTTCTTGCGTCGATTTTTCAAGGCGGAATTCGACGGTGACGATGGCCACGCCATCTTGCACCTTGGTGTAGATGTTCTTCACGCCTTGCAGCGCAGCCACGGTGTTTTCGATCTTGCGCGCGACCTCGGTTTCCAGCTGCGCCGGCGCGCTGCCGGGCAGGCTGGCGGTGACGTTGATGGTGGGCAGGTCGATGTCGGGGAACTGCTGCACTTTCATTTTCTGAAAGCCCAGGATGCCCGCCAACGTGAGCATGATGAAGAACATCACCGACGGAATCGGATTCTTGATGCACCACGTCGACACGTTCATGGCTTGACGGCCGCGGCTTGCACCACGCGCACGGTGTCGCCGTCGGCGAGGAAGCCCACGCCGCTGGCCACGACGCTGTCTTGCGCTCCCAAGCCGGCTGTGACTTCGATGCGCTCGCCGACACGGCGTGCCACCGCCACTTTGGCACGCAGCACCTTTTGGTCGGCGCCGATCTTGAAGACGTAGTGGAAGCCGTCGCGCAGCAGCACCGCGCTTTGCGGCAGGGTCATGGCGCTGGTGCTGCCGGTGTCGATCTCACCGCGCGCAAACATGCCGGCCTTGGCCTGGCCGGACTTGGGCAGGTCGGCATAGACGATGGCGTTTCGCGTGGCCGCGTCGACCGTAGGTGCGACCATGCGCACGCGGCCCGTGATGAGCTCGGTGCCGGCGGCAGTGACACGCACGGTCTGGCCGGGTTTGATTTGCGCCAGCTCACTGGCCGCCACCTCGGCGCGCCACTCAAGCCTGCTTTGGCGGATCAGCCGAAAGAGCTCCATGCCCGCAGGCACCACCGCGCCGACCGTGGCCGTGCGCGCCGAGACCACGCCGTCGTCTGGAGCCAGCACCTGCGTTTGCGCCAGGCGCAACTGCTGCACCTTGAACCCTGCGCGCGCGGCGTCCAGGCGCGCCTGCGCGGTACGCTCGGTGGTGAGCACTTGGTTGAACATTTGCATGCTGATGGCGCCGCTGGGTTGCAGCTCACGTGCACGTTGGGCGTTGGCGCTGGCCTCGGCGAGCACCGCTTCGGCCTCGGCCACCGAGGCGCGGCTTTGGGCCAAGTCGGCCTGTGGCATCTCTGTGGCAAAGGTGGCCAGCACCTGGCCACGCTTGACCACATCGCCCACATTGACACGCACGTCGGCCAGACGCCAACCGTTGTTCTCGGCGCCCACACTGGCCTCTTGCCAGGCGGCGATGTTGCCGTTGGCCGAAAGCGACGTGGCCACGTCGAGGCGCTGCGCCTGCACGGCGGTGACGGTGAGGGCCGGCTTGGATGCCGTCTTGGTTTCAGCAGCGGCCGCGTTCGTGGCGACGCAGGAACAAGCGGCCAACGCGGCAGCGGCAAACCAGTTCGGCATGGGTGCGCTTTGAAGTTGCAAGGGTGGGCTTGTTGCCGAGCCCGGAACGAGTCTAACGTTTTACATGAACGCTCAGCATCGACGTGCGGGCCAACTCAAACTGCGCTGAGCAAGGCCGCCGCGCTGTAGCGCTCGCTGGCAAGCGCCGTGACGGGCCCTGGCACGCCGGCCCCAATGACACGCCCATCGATCCGCACCACCGGCGTCACGCCGCCCAGCGTGCCGGTGACAAAGGCTTCGCTCGCTGAGTACACCTGGGCCAGCGTGAAGTCGCACTCGCGCGCCGTGCCGCCAGCTGCGCGCCAGGCGTTCAGCACCGTCTGCTGGGTGATGCCTTTAAAGGAGTAAGCGCCGGTGGATGTCCATAGCTCGTCACCGCGCACGATGAAGAAGTTGGTCGAGTTGCAGCTGGCCACAAAGCCGCGGGGGTCGAGCATCAGGGCTTCGTCGGCACCGGCGTGGATGGCCTGGATCAGCGCCTGGATCAGGTTCAGCCGGCTGTGCGAGTTCAGCCGCAAATCGAACACGTCGGGCCCGCTGGTGCGGAAGGTGGACGTGAAGAGCGTGAGCCCACGCGCCTTGGTCTCGGGCTTGGCGGCTTTGTACTCGGCCACGATGACCACGGTGGCCGGGCCGATGACAAAGCGCGGGTCCTGGTTGGGCGTGCGTTTCGTGCCGCGCGTGACCATCAGCCGCAGATGCGCGCCGTCCACCATGGCGTTGCGCGCCAGGGTGTCGCGCAGGGCTTGCGTGAGCTTCTCGCGCGTCATGCCGATGTCCAGTGCGATGGCGCAGGCGCCCTCGAACAAGCGGTCCAGATGTGCCTGCAAGCTGATCAACTTGCCTTGCACCAGGCGCAGGCCTTCCCAGATGCCGTCGCCCAGCACAAAGCCGCTGTCGAAGACGGAGACGCGCGCCTCACTGCGCGGGAAGAACTCGCCGTTGACGTAGACCAGCACCTGCTCGTTGCGTGGGTCGGTGAGGTAGCCCTGGGCGCTGTCGCCAGCGGGGGTCGTGATCGTGCTAACGATTGAAGTGAGGCTCATCAGAAGTCGAACTCGCGGTGGCGCGCCAGAAAGGCCTGGGTGCGCGCTTGGGTGGGGTGCTTGAGCACCTGGTCGGGTGTGCCTTGCTCGTGAATGCCGCCCTCGGCGATGAAGAGCACGCGGCTGGCCACGTGGTACGCAAAGCCGATCTCGTGCGTCACCAGCAGCAGCGTGCGGCCCTCGTCGGCCAGGCTGCGGATGACACGCAGCACTTCGTGCACCAGCTCGGGGTCGAGCGCCGAGGTGGGTTCGTCGAACAGCAGCAGCTCGGGTTCCATCGCCAGCGCCCGGGCGATGGCCACCCGCTGCTTCTGGCCGCCCGAGAGCCGCGCCGGGTAGGCGTCGGCCTTGTCGGCCAGGCCCACGCGGGCCAGCTCGGCCTGCGCCTGGATGCGGGCCACCGGCTCGGGCAGGCGCTAGACGGAGCGCAGGCCTTCCATCACGTTGGCCAGGGCCGTCATGTGCGGAAACAGGTTGAACTGCTGGAAGACCATGCCCACGCGCTGGCGCACGCGCGTCAGCTCGGCCTCGTCGT
>JANMMH010000437.1:0-2335 GCA_031373055.1 Rubrivivax sp.
GCCGGTCACCCGACGCCATGGGCAGCGCGCAGTGGTGGCGCACCACCATGGCGAGCGCCACGATGGTTGGAAGCGCTGCGCCGGGTCACTGTGTGGAGTGAAGTAAAGGAGGAGAAAGCGGCCGTTCAGGCCGGCTTCGGGGGACATGAACGGAACACAGTGGCCCGGTGCAGCGCCGCCGCCAATCGCAGCAGTCGCCAATCGCAGAACGCCGAGGGCGCAACGCGAAGATCGTCTTCACCATGAAAAACGGGGCCCGTAGCGGCCCCGTTGCGTTAGCGCGTTAGCTACTAGCCGTTCACTTGATCGACGTAAACCGCGCCTCAGGCCGATCATCCGAGCGGTGCACCGTCGTGACGTTGGCCTTCATCACCCAGGGGCGAATCTGATGGTGCAGCGGGATCAGCAAGGTCTCGTCTTTGATACGCACCAGGGTGTCGCGAATCATGCCGTTGCGCTTGGCGACATCGGTCTCGGTCTTCATCGCGTCGGTGAGCCTGTCGACCGTGGCGTCGCTGACCTTCGAGAAGTTGAAGTTGCCATCGGCGCCACTCGTACGTGTGCGCGCCAGCGACTGCACAGCGTACTGTCCGTCATAGGTGGCGACACCCCAGCCCAGCAAGTACATCGAGCTGTCGAAGTTTTGTACCTTCTGGATGAAGGTGGCCATGTTCTCCGAGGCCAGGTTGGCCTTCACGCCGATGCGCGCCCACATGGCGATGACGGCTTGGCAAACCTTTTCGTCGTTGACGTAGCGGTTGTTCGGGCAGTTCAGCTGGAACTCGAAACCACTGGGGTACCCAGCGTCGGCGAGCAACTGCTTGGCTTTGGCGGTGTCGGCTTTGACGGGCGTGTCGAGCACCTTGTCGTAGCCGTTGACACCGGGGGCGACCATCATGCCGGCGGGAACCGACATGCCACGCATGATGCTTTTCTTGATGGCCTCGCGGTCAATCGCCACGCTCAAGGCTTCGCGCACGCGCTTGTCTTTGAAGGGGTTCTTGCCCTTGACGTTGCTGTACTTCAGCTCGTTGCTACCGATGTCGGGTGCCAGGAAGATGGTGCGAACTTCGGGACCGTCAACGACTTTGAGCTTCTTGTCGCTGCGCAGGCGGTCAACGTCTTGCGTGGGCACGTCGGTGAGCATGTCGACGTCGCCAGAAAGCAGGGCGGCTACACGCGTGGCCTCGGCCTTGATGGGGGTGTAGACCACCTGGGACACGTTGCCCGTGCTCTTGCTCCACCACGCGTCGTTGCGCGCCATCATGATGCGTTGCTCGGGCTGCCAAGAGAGGATTCGGAACGCCCCCGTGCCCATGACGTTGCATGAGGCGAAGTTCTCTTCCTTGGCCTTGTAGTCCTGCACGTTGGTGGTGCGGTTCTTCTCGGCCCATGACTTGCTCATGATGCGGAAGTCGATGATGTTGCGCAGCAAGATCGGGTTGGGCGCCGACAGCATCACGTCGATGGTGTGGGCGTCGACCTTCTTGATGTCGGCGATGCCCGTGACGTAGATCTGCATCGTGCCTTGCGGCTGCTTGATGCGGCCGAAGGAGAAGACCACGTCGTCGGCCGTGAAGTCGCTGCCGTCCTGGAATTTGACGCCTTTGCGCAAGTCGAAGCGCACCTGCGTCGGGCTCAGGTAAGTCCACTTGGTGGCCAGCGCAGGCTCGACCTCGTACTTCTCGTTGTAGCGCGTCAGGCCTTCGTAGGCGTGCATCAGGATGGCGTTGGTGGTGGCGTGGTTTTGCGAATGCGGGTCCAGCGTCAGGATGTCGTTTTGTGCGGCCCAGCGCAGGGTTTGGGCGTGCGCGCCGGCGGCCAGGGCGAATGCCGCCGCAGTGGCCACGATCAAGGCTTTGAGTCTCATGCAGGTGTCCTCAGGAAAAAATCGAAAGTGCAATGCTAGGCGCCTTGGCCGCATTTCATAGCGGGGAAACTGCTGAGCAGGGCAGTCAATGCAGCCCAGTTGATGCCCATCAAGGCCAGAGTGCGGTGATAAAGTCGCCGCCGTTACGCAGATTGTTGGCCCTTCCGTCCCTATGGCGAGTCCGCTGATGCCCCGGCATCAAGTGCAGATTCGTTTGGCGGGTCGCTAGTCCGCTCGCCCGGTGAAGCCGGGGACGCGGAAGGTTTTTGAACCCATCGTGAGCTCTGGAAACCGGGGCCAAAGGTGAGCGAAGATGATGCAGCAAACCAGGTCGAACTCGTACCTGTTCGGGGGCAATGCTCCCTACGTCGAAGAGCTCTACGAGGCCTACCTCGACAACCCGGCCTCGGTGCCCGAAAACTGGCGCGCCTACTTCGACCGGCTTCAACATGTGCCCGCGCTCGA
>JANMMH010000459.1:0-25996 GCA_031373055.1 Rubrivivax sp.
GTTCATTAGCCGAGAGTTTAGATGATAATCCGATTGTTATACCGTCGAACGGCCCATTAACTGCTCTCGGTGCCGTGTTGCCGTTGCAATTAATTGCGTATGAGTCGGCGTCGAGCCCGACGCGCCAACGTTGGCGTTGAAGATGGAGATCCCCGAGGACAAGATCCGCAAGATCATGAAGATCGCCAAAGAGCCGATCTCCATGGAAACGCCGATCGGCGACGACGACGACTCGCACCTGGGCGACTTCATCGAAGACACGAACAACACGGCACCCATCGAAGCGGCGATGCAGGCCGGCCTGCGTGATGTAGTAAAAGACATTCTGGACCGCCTGACGCCACGAGAATCCCAGGTGCTGCGCATGCGCTTCGGCATTGAGATGAGCACCGACCACACGCTCGAAGAAGTCGGCAAGCAGTTTGACGTCACACGCGAGCGCATCCGCCAGATCGAGGCCAAGGCGATTCGCAAGCTCAAGCACCCGAGCCGCTCGGACAAGCTGCGCACGTACCTCGACAACCTGTAAGTTGATGCAATCCCATTGCGCGTGCGGGCCTACGCTGCCGCGCTTTGGGGCCGCGATAGACTGCGCGCCGGCATGACCCAGATCGCCGAACGCACCGTTCTCTTTGCCGACCTTCGTGGCAGCACAGCGCTGTTCGAAGTTCTCGGCAACGCCGAAGCAACCTCGGTCGTCACGCATTGCGTGAGCGCCCTCACCCACCCCGTTAGCGATGCCGGTGGGCGTGTCGTCAAGACCCTGGGCGACGGCCTGATGGCCGTCTTCAATACGCCCTGGGAAGCAGCACAGGCGGCCGGCGTGATGCACGACGTGCTCGACAGCATCGTCTCGCGTGGCAGCGAGCGCGGCGCCTCGCCGGGCTTGCGCGCGCTGCGCCTGCAAGTGGCACTGGCGCAGGGTGAAGTGGTGGAGATGGCGGGCGATTGTTATGGCGACGCCGTCAACGTCGCCGCCCGTTTACTCGACCACGCTGGCGACAACGAAACCCTGGTCACCGCCAGCGTGCTGCGTGGCTTGCCGCTGGAGCACCGGGCGCGCTACCGCAGCCTGGACCGCCTGGTGCTGCGTGGTCGCGTCGAGCCCGTGGAGGTACACGTGCTGGGTGGCCGCCGCGGCGCAGGCGACACCGCCATCACCCAGTTCGGCAGCGTCTCGGTGGCCGAAGAGCCCGACGGCCTGCGTCTGGTCTGGCAGGGCCTGAACCGCCTCTTTGCAATCCAGCAAATGCCGGTGATCCTAGGGCGCAGCCCGCAGGCCAGCTTCTGTGTCGACGACACGCGCGTCTCGCGCTCACACGCACGTGTGGACTGGCACAGCGGCAACTTCCAGCTCGCCGACCTTAGCTACAACGGCACCTACGTGCAGTTCAACGACGGCGAGATCGTCAGCCTGCGCCGAGGCAGCTGCATCCTGCACGGCAGTGGCGCCATCGGCCTGGGCGGCTCGCCCAGCGACCGGACGTCGGCCAGCGTGCGCTTTGACGTGCTGCGCTTTGGTGACACGCAGCCGCAGCACTTGGGCTAGCCGCGCGTCGCCAACGTTTGTTCAACCCGCATGAGATTCGCGCCCGAACCCGCCTTTCGCCACGGCACCCCGCCACGCACTGCCGTGCTACTGGTCAACCTGGGCACGCCCGACGCACCCACGCCCAAAGCGCTGCGCCGCTATCTGGCCGAGTTCTTGAGTGACCCGCGTGTCGTCGAGATCCCGCGCCTGCTGTGGTGGCTGATCCTGCACGGCGTGATCCTGCGTGTGCGCCCGGCCAAGTCGGCCGCCAAGTACGCCTCGGTGTGGACGCCTGAAGGCTCACCGCTGGCGATGTGGACCAAGCGCCAGGCCACGCTGCTGCTGGGCAGCCTGGGTGAGCGCGGCCACCAGCTCGTGGTGCAACACGCCATGCGCTACGGCCAACCTTCGGTGGCCACGGTGCTGGACGAGCTCAAAGCACAGAACGTCACGCGCGTGCTCGTGTTGCCGATGTACCCACAGTACGCCGCCGCTACCACGGCCAGCGTGGGCGACGCCGTGATGGCCTGGGCGACGCGCCAGCGCCGTGTGCCCGAGCTGCGTTTCGTGGCCGACTTTCACGACGATGCCGCGTACATCAAGGCGCTGGCGTTTACCGTGCACCGCCACTGGCAGAGCCACGGCCGTGGTCAGCGTCTGGTTATGAGCTTTCACGGCATCCCGCATCGATCACTGCTGCTGGGCGACCCCTACCACTGCCAATGCCACAAGACGGCGCGTTTGCTGGCGCAGGAACTTGGCCTTCGCCAAGATGAGTGGCAGCTGACGTTTCAAAGCCGCTTCGGCAAGGCCAAGTGGCTGGAGCCTTACACCGAACCGACCTTGCAGGCACTGGCCGCGCAAGGCGTCAAGCGTGTCGACCTGATGTGCCCAGGCTTCGTTGCCGACTGTCTGGAGACGCTGGAAGAGATCGACCAGGAAGCGCGTGCGGCCTTCATCGCGGCGGGCGGCGAGACATTCCACTACATCCCGTGCCTTAACGATCAAAACGAGGGCACACGCGCATTGGCGACGGTGGCCGAGCGCCACCTCTCGGGCTGGGACACCAAGGCTAGCCCTGACGTCGATGCCCTGGCGCGCCAACGCGTCGCAGCCGTGGCGCTCGGCGCCATCGACTGAACTGCGCGACTGACCTACGCGCCGCTCAGCGGCGTAAGAACTTCGCCAGCCTGGGCAGCACCAGCACCGCCACCACCACGGCCAAGAGCGTGGCCGACATCGGCCGCTCGACAAACACGCCCCACTTGCCTTCGCCGATCGACAAGGCGTTGCGCATCTGCGCTTCGGCCAGCGGCCCGAGGATGAGCCCGACGATCACCGGCGCGGTGGGGAAGTCAAAGCGCCGCATGAGCACTCCGGCCAGGCCAATGCCGAACATCAACACCAGGTCGAACGAGCTCTGGCGCATGCCATACACGCCGACCGTGGCGAAGATCAAGATACCGGCATAAAGCTGAGGCTTGGGGATCTTCAAGAGCTTGACCCACATGCCGACCAAAGGCAGGTTCAGCACCAGCAGCATGACGTTGCCGATGTACAGCGAC
This sequence comes from Rubrivivax sp., assembly GCA_031373055.1. Lineage (GTDB taxonomy): Bacteria > Pseudomonadota > Gammaproteobacteria > Burkholderiales > Burkholderiaceae_C > Rubrivivax. The sequence goes on from JANMMH010000459.1 coordinate 3,097, forward strand.
GCGATCAGCGCCCAGACCAGCGTCGACGAGGTCTGGAAGAGCTGCGGCCCGGCCTGGATGCCGTAGTTCTGAAAGGCTGAAAGCAGGATCGCCGCCGTCACCGAGGTTGGAATGCCGAGTGTCAGCAGCGGCACCAGTGTGGCCGTCACTGCGGCGTTATTCGCCGCCTCGGGCCCGGCCACGCCTTCGATGGCGCCGATGGTGCCGAATTCTTCCGGGTGCTTGCTGAGCTTGCGCTCTGTGGCGTAGCTCAGGAAGGTAGGGATCTCCGAGCCGCCTGCGGGAATGGTGCCAAACGGGAAGCCAATGGCCGTGCCACGCAGCCAGGCTGGCCACGAGCGCCGCCACTCAGCGCCCGTCATGTGCACCTTGTTCATGCGGTTGAGCGTCGACACGCTGCGGCCTTCAAAGAGCGCGTTGTAAAAGCACTCGCCCACAGCGAAGAGACCCACGGCCACCAGCACGACTTCAATGCCGTCCATGAACTCTGGCACGCCGCCGGTGTAGCGCACTTGGCCCGTGATCTGGTCCAACCCAACGAGACCTATGGCCAGGCCGATGAAGAGGGCCGTGAGGCCACGCAAGGTGCTCTTGCCCAGCACCGCACTCACCGTGGTGAAGGCCAGCAACATCAGCATGAAGTATTCGGGCGGGCCGAGCTTGACGGCAAAGATCGCCACCACCGGCGCGAACAGCGTCACAAGAATGGTGGCGATGGTGCCGGCCACAAACGAGCCGATGGCCGACGTGGCAAGCGCCGCACCTGCACGGCCGTTCTTGGCCATCTTGAAGCCTTCGAGCGCGGTGACCATGGTCCCCGTTTCACCCGGTGTATTCAAAAGGATCGAGGTCGTGGAGCCACCGTACATCGCGCCGTAGTAAATACCGGAGAAGAAGATCATCGACGCCGTGGGTTCCACCTGCGAGGTGATGGGCAACAGCATGGCCACCGTCACCGCCGGCCCAATGCCGGGCAGCACGCCGATGGCGGTGCCCAAGGCGCAGCCGACGAAGGCCCACAAGAGATTGATCGGCGTGCCGGCCGTGGCAAAGCCCTGCATCAACAGGTTCCAGATGTCCATGCGAGCCCCCTACAACCAACCGCTGGCGGTGAGGCCCGGCAGGTTGATTGCCAACAGCTTGGTGAAGAGCCAGAACGCTGGCGCGGCAATCAGGAACCCGGTGACGAAGTCCAGCATCAAGGTGCGCACGCCGTTGCCCGCAGGCTTGCCCTCAGCGATGCGCAAGCCGCGCACGGCGAGCATGAAGCACAAGGTGCACGACAAGATGAAGCCGATGATCGTGAGCAGCGCAGCGTTGGCCAGCACGCCCGCCGCCACCCACACGAAGGCAGGCAGGTCGGGCTTGTCGGCGCCAGAGGCCGCTTCCATCTCGCGGTAGCCGCCGCTGCACGCTTCCCACAGCAGCATGCCGCCGCAAACCATCAGCGCCAACGCAACGACCCAAGGCAAGAAGTTCGGGCCGACGCCGGCATAACCGGCCTGCGAAGGGATCGAGCTCGCGCCAACGGCCATGAAGACGCCCAGCACCAGCGCCCCGGCGCCGATGAGCGCCTGGCTGAGCACCACAGGCTTGCGTGCCTTTGCAGCCATGGCGCGTCAGATCATGCCGGACTTGACCATCGTCGCGCGCAGGCTGGCGAAGTCGCGGTCGACGAAGTCTTCGAACTCCTTGCCGGTGAGCAACGCCGAGGTCCAGTTGTTCTTTTCCATGGCCTCGGCCCAGGCCTTGGTCTTGGTGGCTTTGACGATCATCTCGACCAAGGCCTTGCGCTGGTCGGCACTGATGCCGGGCGCGCCGTAGATGCCGCGCCAGTTGCCGATCTCGACGTTGATGCCCATTTCTTTGAGCGTGGGCACGTTAACGCCCTTGAGCCGCGTGGCCGAGGTCACCGCGATAGCGCGCATCTTGCCGCTCTCGATGTACTGCTGGAACTCGCTGTAGCCGCTGCCACCCACGGTGACGTTGCCGCCGAGGATGGCTGCCGTCGCCTCACCACCGCCACGGAAGGGCACGTAGTTGATCTTGGAGGCGTCGACACCAACTTCACGCGCGATCATGGCCGCCGCGATGTGCTCGGTGGAGCCACGCGAGCCGCCGCCCCACTTCACGCTGCCGGGGTCTCTTTTCATTTGCTCGACCACGTCTTTCATGGTTTTGAGCGGTGAGCTCTCGGGCAGCACGAAGACGTTGTATTCGCTGGTCAAACGCGCAACCGCCGTGGCCTGCGTGAGCGTGACGGGCTGCTTGCCGGTGATGATGCCGCCGAGCATCACGGCGCCCATCACCATGATGGCGTTGCCGTCACCTTTGGCGGCGTTGAGAAACTGCGCCAGGCCGATGGCGCCAGCCGCGCCGCCCTTGTTTTCGAAGGTGACGGTGGACGCCACACCCGCCTCTTGCAGCGCCTTGCCTAAGGCTCGACCGGTGGTGTCCCAGCCACCGCCAGGGTTGGCGGGGATCATCATCTTCAGGTTGGCGGCAGCTTGTGCGCTGAGCGGCAAGGTGCCTGCGGCGGCCATCGCGGCCAGGGACTTGAGGAAGGTGTCGCGACGCATGGGGCAGGTCTCCTGATGGAAGTGGCAATGAAGGGCGGAATGAGATGGCGTGATGGTGACCTACCCGGCTGTCATTCGGCTGTCGTTGGCACCCAGGCAAACCCGAGGTGCACCTAGCAAGTGCGGCGATCCATCCGGGTGCGCACCGATAATCCGCGCCCCATGAAGCTGCTGCTGGTTGAAGACAACGTGGCCATGCAGACCACCCTGCAGCGCAGCTTCGAACGGCGTGGCATCCAGGTCACGGTGTGCGGAGACGGCGCCCGGGCTCTGGAGCGTTGGCGCGCCAGCGTGCCCGACGTCGTGCTGCTGGATCTGAGCCTGCCCTGCCGCGACGGCCTGAGCGTTCTGGCTGCGGCGCGTGCCGAAGGCCTGGCCACGCCGGTCATCATCCTCACCGCGCGTGCAGCCGTGGGCGACCGCATACTGGGCCTGAACACTGGCGCCGACGACTACCTGCCCAAGCCCTTTGATCTGGACGAGCTCGAAGCCCGCGTGCGCGCGCTGGCGCGGCGAAGCGCGGGTGGGCAGCGCGCGACATCAGTCTTCTGCGGTCTCGTGGCCGACGCCGACTCGGGTGCCGTCTACCACGACGGCCAGGTGCTGGAGCTGAGCAGCCGCGAAGGCGCGATGCTGCGCGCGCTGCTGGCGCGCGCTGGGCACGCGGTCGCCAAAGAACGATTACTCGAACTCGTCTTCCCAGGGCAGAGCGAAGTGCAGGCTGAGGCCATTGAGGTCGTGGCCTACCGCTTGCGCAAGAAGCTCGGCGGCACGCAAGCGCAGCTGGTCACGCTGCGTGGGCTGGGTTATTTGCTGAAGGCGGCTGGGGCATCAGACGCGTCGCTTGCAGGTGGCACGGGCGGCGCATGACACCCCGCACACCGTCCTTGCGTCGTCAGCTGCTACTGGGCATCTTGCTGCCCGTGGCGCTCTTGATCGCCTTCAATTCCTGGAGCCTGTACGAGCAAGCCCTGGACGCCGCCGACACCGCCTACGACCGCACCTTGCTGGCCTCGGCCAAGTCCATCGGCGAGCTCTTGGAAGTGGAGGCCGGCGCGGGTGGCGCACCACCGCGGCTGCGCGGAAACCTGCTGTATTCCGCGCTGGAGCCCTTCGAGGCCGACAACCGCAGCCGCATTTTCTACCGCGTGAGCGGCTTTGCTGGCGAGCTCGTGTCGGGCATCGACGAGCTGCCCAGCTGGCGCGGCACGCTGCCAGCGAACAGCGTCTACGCCGCGCTGGTGCACTTCTACGACGACGTGGTGCGGGGCGAGCCCGTGCGTGTGGCCGTGCTCTTGCAGCCGGTGTCGGGGCAGGCGGGCCTGGGCATGGCCACCGTGCAGGTCGCAGAGACGCTGGAGCTGCGCCATGCGTTGGCGCGGCGCTTGTTGCTCAGCACGCTGTGGCGCCAGGCGGCCCTCTTGATCGTCATCGCCGTGTTGGTGGTGTGGGTCGTGCAGCGCGCCACGGCGCCCTTGCGTGCGCTCAGCGCCACGCTGCGCGGGCGCGCGCATGACGACTTGTCCGCCGTGGACGAAAGCCGCGCCAGCCTCGAGCTGCAACCGGTGATCGCCGCCACCAATACGTTGATGTCGCGTCTTAAGCAATTGCTCGAACACCAGAAGCGCTTCGTGCGCGACGCCTCGCACCAACTGCGCACGCCGCTGGCGGTGTTGAAGGCGCAGGTGCAATCGGCGCGGCGTGGCGATGTTGCACCCGACCTTGCCTTGACAGAGATCGCCTTGACTGTGGAGCGCGCCACCGCGCTGGCCAACCAGATGCTGGCGCTGGCCAAGGTCGAGCAGCTGCGCCAGCAAGGCGATGCACCACGCACGGAAGGCGGCCAGATCGTGCGCACCGTGGTCTTGGAGATGTCGGCCTTGATCGCAGAGCGCGGCCTGGACTTCGACATTCACACCGACGACTCGGCCGTGCTCGCCCACCCATGGGCCTTGCGCGAACTTACGCGCAACCTGCTGCACAACGCCATCAAGTTTTCGCCACAAGGCGGGCGCTTGCGGGTGTCCTGGTGTGGCGACGCTGCGGCCGTGCGCCTCGTCGTCGCCGACGACGGCACCGGCATCACAGCCGAGCTTCGCCAGCGCTTGTTCCAGCCGTTTTCCCGCTCGGCAAGCGGGGGCGAGATGGCCGAAGGCGCCGGCCTGGGCCTGGCCATTTGCCGCGAAATCGCCCTGGCCTGTCACGGCAGCATCGACCTGCAAAACCGCACTGGCCAGCGCGATGGGGCAGCGGGCCTGGACGCCGTGGTTGAATTCCCCGTCGCCCGTACGCCACCAGCATGAGCACTAACACCAAGAACGAACGCATACGCCTTGACAAGTGGCTGTGGGCCGCGCGCTTCTTCAAAACCCGCGCGCTTGCTGCGGAAGACATTGGCCATGGCCGCATCGCCATCAACGGCGTGGTGGCCAAGGCCTCGCGCGAAGTGCATTTGGGCGAGCTTATCGAGCTGCGCCAAAGCGGCCAAACCCTGCGCGAAGTCTGGGTGCGGGGCCTGAGCGCCCAGCGCGGCCCGGCCCCGGTGGCGCAGCTGCTGTACGAGGAAACACCGTCCAGCCTGAAGCGGCGTGAAGACGCTGCGCAAGCGCGCCGCCAGGGCGTGGAGCCGGCGCAAAGCCTGGAACAGGGCCGCCCCACCAAGCGCGACAGGCGGCAGATTTCCGATTGGCAACGCTGGAGCGCCAGCATCGACGACGACCCGGCATAAATCGTCCGCCGCACGCTCTTGAACTGCGCGGGAGCGCCCCGACATCCCTTGCGACTTAGCCCCATCACGCCCATGGACAACCAAGACACGCCCTCCCCCGACCAAACCAACGGCGCTGCCACGCAAACGCAGACCACAGCGGACGCCACCGGCAACCCGCCGACCCTGGAAGCCCAACTGGCCGACTGGCAAGCCAAGCACACCGAAGTCTCTGACGCCTACCTGCGCGCCAAGGCCGAAGCTGAGAACACACGTCGGCGTGCCGACGAAGAAGTGGCCAAAGCGCGCCGCTTTGCCGTTGAAGCTTTCGCCGAGAGCCTGCTGCCGGTGCGCGACAGCATGGAAGCCGCCATTGCGATTCAAAACGCCACGCCCGAGCAGCTGTTAGAAGGCGTGCACGCCACGCTGCGCCAGCTCACGCAAGCGCTAGAGCGCAACAAGGTATTGGCCATCGCGCCGCCTGCGGGCACCAAGTTCGACCCGCATCAGCACCAGGCCATCAGCGTGGTGCCGGCCGAGCAAGAACCCAACACCGTGGTGGCCGTGCTGCAAAAGGGCTACCTGATCGCCGAGCGCGTGCTGCGCCCGGCCTTGGTCACGGTCACCGCGCCGAAATAGCGCACCGCAGCAGCGCGCGGGCTTGAAAGCCGCGCAGCCAGCCGCAAGTCAAGAACATCCGCAAACGCGGCAGCTTTAGATTCCTCAGGAGCAAGCACTATGGGAAAGATCATCGGCATCGACCTCGGCACGACGAACTCGTGCGTGGCCATCATGGAAGGCAACACCACCAAGGTCATCGAGAACAGTGAAGGCGCGCGCACCACGCCGTCGATCATTGCCTACCAAGACGACGACGAGATCCTGGTCGGCGCGTCGGCCAAGCGCCAGGCGGTGACCAACCCGCGCAATACGCTGTACGCCGTGAAGCGCCTGATCGGGCGCAAGTTCAGCGAGAAAGAAGTGCAAAAGGACATCGGCCTGATGCCCTACAAGATCTCGGCCGCCGACAACGGCGACGCCTGGATCGAAGTGCGCGGCAAGCGCCTGGCACCGCCGCAGATCAGCGCTGAAGTGCTGCGCAAGATGAAGAAGACCGCCGAGGACTACCTGGGTGAAGAGGTCACCGAAGCCGTGATCACCGTGCCGGCCTACTTCAACGACAGTCAGCGCCAGGCCACCAAAGACGCCGGGCGCATTGCCGGGCTGGACGTCAAACGTATCATCAACGAGCCCACCGCCGCGGCCCTGGCTTTTGGCCTGGACAAGCACGGCAAGGGCGACCGCAAGATCGCGGTGTTTGACTTGGGCGGTGGCACCTTTGACATCTCGATCATCGAGATTGCCGATGTCGACGGCGAAAAGCAATTTGAAGTGCTGTCGACCAACGGCGACACCTTCCTGGGCGGCGAAGACTTTGACCAACGCATCATCGACCACATCGTCACCGAGTTCAAGAAAGAGCAAGGCGTCGACCTAACGAAAGACGTACTGGCACTGCAGCGGCTCAAGGAAGCGGCTGAGAAGGCCAAGATCGAGCTGAGCAACAGCACGCAGACCGACGTCAACCTGCCCTACATCACAGCCGACGCGTCAGGCCCCAAGCACCTGAACATCAAGCTCACGCGCGCCAAGCTTGAGGCACTGGTGGAAGAGCTGATCCAGCGCACCATGGAGCCTTGCCGCATCGCCGTGAAAGACGCCGGCGTGAAGGTCAGCGAGATCGACGACATCATCTTGGTGGGCGGCATGTCGCGCATGCCCAAGGTGCAAGAGAAGGTCAAAGAGTTCTTCGGCAAAGAGCCGCGCAAGGACGTCAACCCCGACGAGGCCGTGGCTGTCGGCGCCGCCATCCAGGGCCAGGTGCTTTCGGGTGACCGCAAAGACGTGCTGCTGCTGGACGTCACGCCGCTCTCGCTGGGCATCGAAACGCTGGGTGGCGTGATGACCAAGATGATCAAGAAGAACACCACCATCCCGACCAAGTACGCGCAGGTGTTTTCGACCGCCGACGACAACCAGCCAGCGGTGACGATCAAGGTTTACCAGGGCGAGCGCGAGCTGGCCGTGGGCAACAAGAGCCTGGGTGAGTTCAACCTCGAAGGCATCCCGCCTTCACCGCGTGGCCTGCCGCAAATTGAGGTCACCTTCGACATCGACGCTAACGGCATCTTGCACGTCAACGCCAAAGACAAAGGCACGGGCAAAGAAAATAAGATCACCATCAAGGCGAACTCGGGACTGACGGAAGCCGAGATCGAGAAGATGGTCAAAGACGCGGAGATCAACGCTGCCGAAGACCACAAGAAGCTCGAGCTGGTGCAGGCGCGCAACCAGGCCGACGCCATGATGCATTCGGTGAAGAAGAGCCTGTCCGAGCATGGTGACAAGCTCGAAGCTGGCGACAAAGAGAAAGTCGAAGCCGCGCTGAAAGATGTCGAAGAAGCGCTCAAGGGCGACGACAAGGCCGACATCGAAGCCAAGACCGAAGCGCTGATGACGGCGAGCCAGAAGCTGGGCGAGAAGGTCTACGCCGAGCAGGCGGCAGCTGCGGCTGCGGCGGGTGGTGGCGAGGGTGGTGCTGCGCCCGGTGGCGCTGAGCCAGCGCAGGGCGGCCAGGGACCGCAGGGCTCGTCAGCCCGGCCGGCCGACGACAACGTCGTCGACGCTGAGTTCAAAGAAGTGAAGAAGTGACATCACGCGCGGCTGATGCGACTCGCACAGCCGCCGTGGTTTCGCGCCGCGTTGGAGATGTCAGGTTCGCACTTGGCCCTCAACGCGGCGGTTTCGTTTAGATGACTCGAGAGTTCTGATGGCCAAGCGCGACTATTACGAGATCCTCGGTGTGCCCAAGAACGCCACCGACGACGACATCAAAAAGGCCTACCGCAAGCTGGCCATGAAGCACCACCCTGACCGCAACCAGGGTGACGATACGAAGAAGTCCGAAGACAAATTCAAAGAAGGCAAAGAAGCCTACGAGATGCTGTCGGACGCGCAAAAGCGTGCCGCCTATGACCAGTACGGGCACGCTGGTGTCGACCCCAGCATGGGCGGCGGGCGGCCTGGCGCCGAAGGCTTTGGCGGCTTTGCCGACGCCTTCGGCGACATCTTTGGCGACATCTTCGGCGGCGGCCAGCGCCGGGGTGGTGGCGGCCAGCAGGTCTACCGTGGCAGTGACTTGAGCTACGCCATGGAGATCACGCTCGAAGAGGCGGCTGCCGGCAAAGAAACGCAGATCCGCATCCCCAGCTGGGAGAGTTGCGAGCCATGCAAAGGCAGCGGCGCCAAACCCGGCACCAGCCCCAAGACCTGCACCACCTGCAACGGGTCGGGCACGGTGCACATGCACCAGGGCTTCTTCAGCATCCAGCAGACCTGCCCGCAATGCCGGGGCAGCGGCAAGATCATTGCCGAGCCTTGCCTGACCTGCGCCGGTGCCGGCAAGACCAAGAAGCAAAAAACGCTGGAGGTGAAGATCCCCGGCGGTATCAACGAAGGCATGCGCATTCGCTCGGCCGGCAACGGCGAGCCGGGCTCCAATGGCGGGCCCTCGGGCGACCTCTTCATCGAGATCCGCGTCAAGCAGCATGAGATCTTTGAGCGCGACGGCGACGACCTGCATTGCAACGTCCCCGTGGGCATGACCACCGCCACCTTGGGCGGTTCGATCGAAGTGCCGACCTTGTCGACCAAGGCTGAGATCGAGCTGCCCGAAGGCACGCAGCATGGCAAGACCTTCCGCTTGCGCGGCAAAGGCATCAAGGGCCTGCGCTCAAGCTATCCAGGGGACCTGTATTGCCACATCACAGTGGAGACGCCGGTGAAGATTACCGAGCACCAGCGCAAGCTGCTCAAAGAGCTAGACGAGTCGTTTCGCAAGGCAGGGGATCGGCATTCTCCGAACTCGAAGAGCTGGACGGATCGCGTGAAGGACATCTTCAAGTAATGCGTTTTTGGCGGGCCGTCGACGCCCTCAGAACAGGCTCTGTTGACCTTGCGCCATGGCCCCACCCGGCGCGCGAAACTGGTTCAGGTCAAGCTCAACACGTTTGCGGTTCAAACCCAGGCGCCCAGTGCACTTTGCGAAGCGCTGTCGCAGCAGCTGCGCCCAGGTGCCCGTGCCCGTCATGCGTGTGCCGAATTGAGCGTCATTGTCGCGGCCGCCACGCATCTCACGCACACGCGCCATCACGCGCGCGGCGCGCTCAGGGAAGTGCTGCTCCAGCCATTGCTGAAAGAGCGGGTTCACTTCCCAAGGCAGGCGCAGCACGATGCTGAAGGCCGAGCTGGCGCCGGCGTCACGTGCGGCCTTGAGCACGCTCTCGAGCTCGGGCTCGTTGATGAACGGAATGATCGGCGAGACGCTCACGCCCACCGGAATGCCGGCCTTGACCAGCGTTTCGATGGTGCGCAGGCGACGCTGCGGTGCGGCGGCGCGTGGCTCCAAGATGCGCGCCAATGCGGGGTCCAGCGTGGTGATCGAAACGTAGACGGCCGCCAGCTTGTCGTGCGCCATCGGCGCGATGAGGTCGATGTCGCGCTCGATCAGGCTGGACTTGGTGATGATCGAAAAGGCATGTCGGGTTTCTTGCAAGACCTCGATCACCGAGCGCGTGATGCGTAGCCGCCGCTCAGCCGGCTGGTAGGCGTCGGTGACTGAGCCGATGTTCAGGTGCATAGGCGTGTAGCTGCGTGAGGCCAGCGACTGGCGCAGTCTCTCAGCCGCATTGACCTTGGCCACGATGCGCGTTTCGAAGTCCAGCCCCGGCGACAGATTCAAGAAGCTGTGCGTGGGCCGCGCGTAACAGTAGATGCAGCCATGCTCGCAGCCACGGTAGGGGTTGATGGAGAGATCAAAGCCGATGTCAGGCGAATCGTTGCTGGCCAGGATGGCGCGCACGTTTTCTTCGAGCACCTGCGTTTGCGGTGACAAGCGCTCCTCACTCGCCGCTCGCTCCAACGTGCCCCAGCCGTCGTCAAAGCTCTCGCGCCCGCGTGGGTTGAAGCGATGCTCGATGGCCCAGACGGTGCCGCGCCCTTTTTGCGGCGCGAGCATCAGCACGGCCTGGGGCTCGTTGGTTTTGGGCGTGGAGAGCATGGCTGTAAATATATACAGCTATCCGACAACGCGCAAGCGCAGCGCGATCAGTACTCGGCCGAGCCCCCGGAGGCAAGATTCTCGAACTTCGTCTGCGGCTTCAAGAAGGTGAGCCTGACCGTGCCCACCGGGCCGTTGCGCTGTTTGCCAATGATGAGTTCGGCGACACCCGGCTCTTTGGTGTCTTTGTTGTAGTACTCGTCGCGGTAGATGAACATGATGACGTCGGCGTCTTGCTCGATGGCACCCGACTCGCGCAAGTCACTCATCATCGGCCGCTTGTCGGTGCGCGACTCGACGCTGCGGTTGAGCTGCGACAGCGCCACCACAGGGCACTGCAACTCTTTGGCCAAGGCCTTCAGGCCACGCGAGATTTCACCGATTTCAGTGGCGCGGTTTTCTTCGCTGCTGGAGCTGCCGCTCATGAGTTGCAAGTAGTCAATAACGATCAAACCGAGCGTGCCGCCAAACTGCCTGGCCATGCGTCGAGCGCGGGCGCGCAGCTCGGCCGATGTGAGCGCAGGTGTCTCGTCGATGAAGACCTGCGCCTGCTTCAAGCGGTCCACCGCTTCGGCCAGGCGTGTCCATTCGTCGCCGGCAAGCTTGCCAGTGCGCAGCCGCTGCTGGTCGATGCGGCCCAGTGAACCCACCAAGCGCAGCGCCAGTTGCGAGGCGCCCATCTCCATGGAGAACACCAGCACCGGCAGGCCTTCTTGCACTGAGACATGCTCGGCCATGTTGAGCGCGAAGGCGGTCTTGCCCATCGACGGGCGCGCTGCCAGCACGATGAGGTCGCCCTTCTGCAGGCCTGCCGTCATGCGGTCGAGGTCGTAGAACCCGGTGCGTACGCCGGTCACGTCTTCGGCGCCGTTTTCGTGCAGTTCGTTGACGCGGTCGAGCAAGGCCACCATCAGCTTGTCGATGCTTTGAAAACCCTGGCGCTGGCGCGAAGTCTCTTCACCGATGCGAAAGATCTTCGTCTCGGCCTCGTCGAGAATTTGCCCCGCGCCTCGGCCCTGCGGGTTGAACGCCTGCGTGGCAATCTCGTCGCTGGCGGCGATAAGCTTGCGCAGCACCGCGCGCTCGCGCACGATCTCCGCGTAGCGGCGCATGTTGGCCGCGCTGGGCACGCTTTGCGCCAAGGCGTTGAGGTACGCCAGCCCGCCGCTGTCGTTGGCGCGGCCCAGGCTCTGCAGATGCTCGAAGACGGTGATGACGTCGGCCGGCCGGGAGTTTGAAACCAGGCTTCCGATGGCCGAGAAAATCAGTCGGTGCTCGAAGCGGTAGAAGTCGCCGTCGGTCAGCAAGTCTGCCGCGCGGTCCCAGGCCAGGTTGTCCAGCAGCAAACCGCCGAGCACACTTTGTTCGGCTTCCACCGAGTGCGGCGGCACGCGCAGCCGCGCAATGTCTTCATCGCGCGGCGCGTTGGCGGGGTTCAGGGTATCGAAGACGGCAGACATAAAACGATCATAAGAGTGGCCACGCGCAATGCCTGTGCACAGAGCTGTGGACAAGGCTGGTAAATCCTGGGGGCAAACAAAAAGCCGCCCTCAGGCGGCTCTCAATGACAAGAAAAGTATCTGAACTCAGGCGAGCTTTTCCTTGATGCGCGCCGACTTGCCGCTGCGCTGGCGCAGGTAGTACAGCTTGGCGCGGCGCACGTCGCCACGGCGCTTGACTTCAATGCCGGCGATCAAGGGGCTGTAAAGCTGGAACGTACGCTCCACGCCTTCGCCACTGGAAATTTTGCGCACGATGAAGCTGCTGTTGAGGCCGCGATTGCGCTTGGCAATAACCACGCCTTCGTAGGCCTGCACGCGCTTGCGCGTGCCTTCAACGACGTTGACGTTGACGATGACCGTGTCGCCCGGCGCGAAGGGCGGAATGGTGCGGTTGAGGCGAGCAATTTCTTCTTGCTCGAGTGCTGCGATGATGTCCAAAGGGGTTCTCCGTGCGATCTTGAGCGGTGCTGTTGCTGGAGTTTAGAGGCAGCCGTCAGAGGATCGAAAAGCCTTTGATTATAGCCCGAGAGTCGACAAGTAGCCCTCGTCAGCCCTGCTCAGCTTGCCCGCGGCGCGGGCTGCGGCAATCAGCTCGGGCCGACGCCTGGCGGTGAGTTCAAGCGAGCGCTCGCGGCGCCAACGCGCAATCTGCGCATGATGGCCGGACATCAACGCGGCTGGCACGGTGGCGACGGATTTATCGGGCAGCGTCAACTGCTCGGGCCGGCTGTAACAAGGCCCCTCCAAGAGGCCGTCGGAAAAGCTGTCTTGTTCGTGAGACGCCGCCGTGAGCACACCCTGCTGCAAACGTGATATCGCGTCGAGCAGCGCCAGCGCTGGGATCTCCCCGCCTGAGAGGACAAAGTCCCCAAGGCTGACTTCGTGGCTGACGCAGCTGTCGACAAATCGCTGGTCCACCCCCTCGTAGCGGCCGCACACCAGCACCGCGCCGCTGCCCGCAGCAAATTCCGCCACCAGTGCTTGCGTCAGCGGGGCGCCAGAGGGCGTGAAGTGAACGACGGGGCAAGGCGCGGCCTCGCTGCGTTGCGCGCGCACGGCATAAAGCGCCGCGAGGAGTGGCTGCGCCAGCATGACCATTCCAGGGCCGCCACCAAAGGGCCGGTCGTCAACGCGCCGGTAGGCGTCAGCTGCAAAGTCACGCAGCGGCCACAGCCGCACATCAACTTGGTCGGAGCCGAATGCGCGGCGCGTCACCCCCAGTGAAAGGTGCGGCGCAAACAGTTCCGGGAACAGCGTGATGACATCGAAACGCATCGCACTTCAGTCGTCGAATGCCCAGTCGACGGTGATCGTGCGCCCGGGCAGGTCAACGCGGTCAACGTAGGCCGAAACAAACGGAATCAGACGCTGCTGGCCATTGCTGTCCGTCGATGACAAACGCAACACGCAATGCGGGCCGGTTTCGATCAGGCCGACGACGTCGCCCAGTGCTGCGCCTTGCCTGTCTTGCACTTGCAGGCCAATGAGATCGACCCAATAGAACTCGTCGTCCTCGGGTGTCGGAAAGCTCGTGCGCGCAATGAAAATGCGCCAGCCGGTCAGGGCTTCAGCCGCGTCGCGGTCGTCGAGATCTTGGGCGGTGGCCACGACATGCTCGCCCTGCTCGCGGGCTAGCGTGACGCGCAGCACCCGGCCCGCAACGGCGGCCAAAGCTGCGCGCGGCTTGAGCTCGTCAGCCGCAGGGGCCTGAATGAACCAGCGTTTGGACGAAAAAAGCGCCTGCGGGTCGGCGGAGAATGCCTTGACCTTCAAACCACCTTTGATGCCCCAGGCACCCATGATGCGGCCGACCTCGACCGCATCCTCGGGCCAGGCTAGCTCGTCAGCGGCTAGCACCGGGTGAGGCGTGCCCACCCGTGCTGACAATCAAGCCGCCTTCTTGGCCTGGTCGACCAAGCGCGCCACGGTGGGCGACAGCTGTGCGCCCACGCCAGCCCAATGGGTGACGCGGTCAAGCGCCACGCGCAGCGGCTGCTCGCCACCGGCGGCCATGGGGTTGTAGAACCCCACGCGCTCGATAAAGCGGCCGTCGCGGCGCTCACGCGCGTCAGCGACCACGATGTTGTAGAAGGGGCGCTTTTTGGCGCCGCCACGGGCCAGACGGATGACGACCATGTCGAACTTTCATTGAAACTGTGGTGACCGCCCAGCCTGGGGACACACAGGTTGGTTGATCGAAATCGGCCAGAGCCGGCTTGTGGAACGTACGTCGCGCACAAACCCGCTCAAACCCTGGCTGGCGCCGTAGATACGCTCGCGTGGGCTGCCGAGTTATTCCCGACATCCCCAGCGCAAGCCAGCGCCGGAAACCGCGCATTATAAACTGCAGCGATGCTCTCAAACCCTACACCGTGAACCCGGCGCCCCTGCTGTTGCGTCCCAGCGCCGACGCCGACCTGCCTGCGATGGCCGCCATCTACGCCTATCACGTGCAGCATGGCACCGCCAGCTTCGAGCTCGAGGCACCCAGCCTGGGTGACCTCGAAGCCAGGCGCGCCGAGGTCTTGGCCAAGGGCCTGCCGTGGCTGGTGGCGGAGTCAGGCGGCCAGCTGCTGGGCTACGCCTACGCGAACCACTTCCGCGCGCGTCCGGCCTACCGATTCACACTGGAGGATTCGATCTACCTTGACAACACCGCGCGCGGCTGCGGCGTCGGTCGTTTGCTACTTACGGAACTGATCGCCCGCTGTGAAGCCACGGGCGCGCGACAAATGCTCGCGGTCATCGGCGACGCTGACGCAAACACATCGTCGATCGCGCTGCACCGCTCGCTGGGTTTTTACGACGCCGGCTCGCTGGCTGGCGTGGGCTGGAAGTTCAACGCTTGGCGTGACGTGAAGTTGATGCAACGCGCATTGGGCAGCGGCGCCAACAGCGCGCCGGCGGCCTGATGCGCTACCGCTCGAAGTCACTCGCCACATGGTTGGCCTTGTTGCTGGGTGCCACCGGTTTGCACCGCGTGTACCTGTACGGCGTGCGTGACTGGCTGGCGTGGTTGCATTTGGTGCCCACCGTAGCTGGTTTCGCAGGCGTCATGCGTATGCGACACCTAGGCCAGGACGATCAACTCGCCTGGCTGTTGATACCGCTATTGGGCCTGATGTTGTCGCAAGCAGCGCTCGTGGCCATCGTCTGGGGGCTGACGCCTGACGAGCGCTGGCAGCAGCGCTTCAACGCCACACTAGCCATGCGCCCGACGCGTTGGGCGCCGGTGCTTGGCGCTGTGCTGGCGCTCCTCCTCGGCGGCACGGCGCTGATGGGCACCATCGCCTTCAGCGGCCAGAAGTTCTTCGAGTGGCAGCTTGGACGTTGACGTTCAGAAGATCCAGAAACTAACGCCATAGAAGACCGCAGCGATGAAGGCTGTGGCCGGAATCGTGAAGACCCAGGCCATCACGATATTGCGCGCCAAGCCCCAGCGCACGCCCGACGCGCTGCGCACCGAACCCACGCCAAAGATCGCCCCCGTGATGGTGTGCGTGGTCGACACCGGCACCCCCATCGACGAGGCCAGGAACAGCGTGATGGCGCCACCCGTCTCGGCGCAGAAGCCCCCCACCGGCTTAAGCTTGGTGATGCGCTGGCCCATGGTCTTGACGATGCGCCAGCCGCCAAAGAGCGTGCCCAAGCCGATAGCGATGTAGCAGCTCCAGATCACCCAGCCGGGCGGCGCCGTTGCGGTGGCGCTGAGGTAGCCAGAGGCTATCAACAGCAGCCAGATGATGCCGATGGTCTTTTGCGCATCATTGCCACCGTGTCCAAGCGAATACAAGCCGGCACTGACGAGCTGCAAGCGGCGAAAACGGTTATCCACCCTTGAGGGCGAACTTCGCCGGCAGAGCCAGGCCACGGCCACCATCAGCAGCGAGCCGAGCAAAAAGCCCATCGCGGGTGAGATCAGGATGAAAGCCACCGTCTTCAGCAGCCCCGACGCAATCAAGGGCGCACTGCCGGCTTTGGCCATGGTCGCGCC
This sequence comes from Rubrivivax sp., assembly GCA_031373055.1. Lineage (GTDB taxonomy): Bacteria > Pseudomonadota > Gammaproteobacteria > Burkholderiales > Burkholderiaceae_C > Rubrivivax. The sequence continues at coordinate 18,998 of JANMMH010000459.1, forward strand.
GACGATGCCGCCGATCAGGGCGTGCGAGCTGCTCGAAGGGATGCCGTACCACCAGGTGATGACGTTCCACGCGATGGCGCCTATGAGAGCACCAAAGATCACGTGCTGATCAACGACGCCTGGATCGACGATGCCCTTGCCCACTGTGGCCGCCACCTTGAGCTGGAACACGAAGATGGCCACGACGTTGAAGAACGCCGCGAAGGCCACCGCCTGGTGCGGCTTGAGCACGCCGGTCGAGACCACCGTGGCGATAGAGTTGGCGGCGTCATGAAAGCCGTTCATGAAGTCGAACGCAAGTGCCAGCACGACCAGCATCGCGACGACCCAAAAGGCGACCGGCAGGGTTTGCATCGGCGCCCCTGTCAGGAGTTTTCCAGCACGACGCCTTCGACCAAGTTGGCCACGTCTTCGCAGCGGTCTGAGATGGACTCAAGGTGCTCGATCACGGCCTTCACCTTGATCAGCTCGCGCGTATCTGGCTCTTCGCGAAACAGGCGCGACATGGCGCTGCGCATCACGCGGTCGGCGTCGGACTCGAGCCGGTCAATCTCCTCGCAGGTCTTGAGCGCCGACTCGGCCACCCTGGCGTCCTTGAGCCTGGGCAGCAAGGTCACCACGTGCTGCACACGTTCGCAGCAACGCACCGAAATCTCGGCCAGACGCACAACGTCTTCGCCCACGCTTTGCAAGTCGTACAGCGACATGACTTCGCTGGAGTCTTGAAGCAGGTCGAGGATGTCGTCCATGGCGTTGATGAGGCCATGGATCTGCTCGCGGTCGATCGGGGTGATGAAGCTGCGATGCAGCTCGCGGTGGACCTCGGCGGTGACCTTATCGGCCGCGCGTTCGGCGGCGTCCACCTCGGCCATGTACTTGTCGCGCAGCGTGGCGTCGTTGTAGTTCTCCACCATAAGCATGAAAGCCTTGGCACCTTCACCGATGTGCACGCCATGTTCGTTGAAGAGCGCGAAAAAGTTTCCCTCGCGCGGCAGCAATTTGCCAAAGACCATGAGCGCTCCTGTGCGTGGCGGCCTAATTCGCCGACATTTTGTGAATTCATTGTAGGTGGCGTGTTCGAACGAGCAGCGCGCGCTCGGGCGTCTAACGGAACCGCCCCTTTTTGTTTTGAGCAGGCTCCAATCTCTGAGGGGATGGAGCCATGACGAAGTCGAACAGCGGTGTCCGCAGCGACGCCGCACTTGCCGCGTCTGTTACCCTATCAGTTGCCGTACCCATCGTTTCAACCCATCCGTAGGTGGACCCGCTTTCGGGTCCGATACCGTGCGGGTTTGTTGCCGTTTCTCGCAAGATCGTCCTGAACGCTACGGCACGCCTCCGGACAATATGTAGAGGTAAGTTGTTGATCTGAACAGGATCATGGGACTTCCTGTGACAACCTAAAAATGTAGAAAGCACGCTTGTTAGTCCGTCTGTCCCTGGTTCGAGCCCAGGTCGAGGAGCCATAAAATTCAAGGGGTTGCGTGCGAGCGCAGCCCCTTTTTCTTTGGCGCGCTCCCACCACATCAGACCGTGATTGACCAGCGACGGCACGGACCGCCGGCGCTGGCCATGGAGCGGTATTGACAACGTCGACCGCTCGCGTATTCATAAGCGCATTCACCACACCCCAAGCGCAGACCGCGATGTTTGCCAGCTCCGGCCGGTTGAGCGATCGCCGTCTGCGTAACTACCCGCTTGCTTGTCGGTGTGATGGAGGCAGCTGCCGCGCGTGGTGATTATCGATAATCCGCCTTGTTGACATTCCTAGCGATGACCTGGCGTGCCCAGCCATAGGCGGGAAAACACCCACCCGATTGCAACCTATAAAACTGACTATCCAGGGAATAATCGTTTATCGAAAACACCAACGAACGGCTCACGCCGATGAAGGGCAACTGATGAGACTGGCGAGTTATCGCGACCGAGGCGGTATGGCCTGGGGCGTGCTGGCGGGCGGCGGCATCGTGCCCGCAAGCCGTCTGGGCGCTGATGTGCCGCACTCCTTGCAAGCGCTGCTTGACGACGGCGCGCGCTGGCCGGTTTGGCTGCGCGAGCTGCCCTCGCGCGCAGCTGCCGCGAAGCCTCTGGCTTTGGCCGATATTGAAATGCTGCCCTGTCTGCCCAAGCCAGGCAAGATCATCTGCCTGGGCGTGAACTACGTTGACCACGCCAAGGAGGGTGGCAACCAGATCGGCGACTACCCCGCCCTGTTCTTGCGCTGTGCGACCTCGCTGTTGGCCCATGGCGCGCCGCTGCAAGTGCCCAAGGTCTCCAGCAAGCTCGACTTCGAGGCTGAGCTGGCCGTTGTGATCGGTCGCCGCGCGCGCTTCGTGTCGGAAGCCCAAGCACTTGACGCCGTCTTCGGCTACGCCTGCTTCAACGACGCGAGCTTGCGCGACTATCAGCGTAAGACCACGCAGTGGACGATCGGCAAGAACTTCGACGCTACCGGCGCCTTTGGGCCCTGCTTGGTGACCGCAGATGAGTTGCCACCAGGCTGCGTGGGTCTGCGCATCCAGTCGCGTTTGAACGGCCAGGTCATGCAAAGCGCGAACACCGCCGACATGGCCCTTGGCGTTGCGCGCACGATCGCGCTGCTTTCGGAATCGCTCACACTGGAGCCTGGCGACGTGGTCGTGATGGGCACGCCAGGTGGCGTCGGCTACGCGCGCACGCCACCGGTGTGGATGAAGGCCGGCGACACCATTGAGGTCGAGATCGAAGGCATCGGCGTGCTCAGCAACCCGGTTACCGACTGATCCTCCGAAAAAAGTCGACGCAACTGACCCGCCGCCATGAGAGACCTGACGCTAGAGAACATCACCGAAGTCGCCGCCGCGAGCCAGGCCGGCATGGGCGATGCACGCCAGCGTGAGCTGATGCAGCAACTCGTGCTGCACCTGCACGCCTACGCCAAAACCGTGAAGCTGACGCATGCCGAGTGGCGCGCGGCGCTGGCCTTTCTGCACCGCGCCGGCGACATCAGCAGCGACTCGCGCAGCGAGTTCTCGCTGCTCTCCGACGTGCTGGGCCTGTCCAGTCTGGTGGACCTGATGGCCAGCACACCGGGCACCACGCCGGGCAGTGTGCTCGGCCCCTTCCACACCGCCGGCTCGCCGTGGTTGCCCAACCCTGCCGATCTGATCGGCCAAAACCTGGGCGAGCGCGTCTTGCTGCGCGGCCGTGTGCTGAGCCCCCATGGCCAGCCGCTGCCTGATGCGACCATCGACTTCTGGCAAAACGCCGACAACGGCTTGTACTGGCAGCTCGATCCCACGCAACCCAGCGACAACCTGCGCTGTCAGCTCAAGGTCGATGCACTGGGTGGCTGGCAAGTAGCCACCATCCGCGCGCGGCCGTATCAGATTCCTACCGACGGCCCGGTCTGGCACAACGTGGTCCAGCCGGCGGGCCGCGACGGCTGGCGCGCGGCGCACGTCCACTTGATCGTTAGCGCCCCGGGCCACCGCACACTGGTGACCGAAATCTTCGACGCCGAAGACCCCTACCTTGACAGCGATGCCGTGTTCGGCGTGCGCCAGGCGCTGATCGGCGACTATCGCCACGAGACCGATGCCGCAGCCGCCGCGCTGTTGGGTCTGAACGGCGAACAGTGCCTGGTGATGCGCACCGACCTCGTGCTCAGCCCACTGGCTTGAGCGACCTCAAGACAACCGACGGAGACACCCATATGATCAAGCGCACCTGCATGGCACGCGCCTTGGCGGCGATGCTGGCTACCCTGATCGCGGCCGCACCGGCCAGCGCCCAAGACTGGCCCAAGGCCAAACCCATCACCTTCACCGTCGCCTTCGCGGCGGGCAGCTCCACCGACATCGTGGCCCGCACCGTGGGGCAGAAAGTGGCTGAGGCGCTGGGCCAGTCGGTGGTGATCGAGAACAAGCCCGGCGCGGGCGGCAACATCGGCACGCAGCTCGTCAAGCGCTCCCCCGCCGACGGCTACAACATCCTCGTGGTCAGCGTGGCCTACGCCGTCAACCCGAGCCTGTACCCCAACGCGGGCTACGACCCGCTACTTGACTTCGCACCTGTGGCACTCGGCCCCAGCACGCCCAACATCATCACGGTGCATCCGTCGGTGCCGGCCAACAACATCAAAGAGCTGATCGCCCACGCGAAAAAGGAGAAGCTCTCTTACGCGTCGTCGGGCATCGGCACCACCACGCACCTTTCGATGGAGCGCGTGAAGATGGCCAGCGGCGTCGACATCACCCACGTGCCGTACCAGCCGGCACAAGCCATCGGCGCGGTGGTGGCCGGGCACACGCAGGCGTCGAGCACGTCGATGCCACCGGCCGTGCCGCAAGTCAAGGCCGGCAAGCTGCGCGCGTTGGCCGTGACGAGCGCGCAGCGCTCACCCGCGCTGCCCGATGTGCCGACCATGAACGAGCAGGGCTTCAGCGACTTTGACGACCTCACCTGGTTTGGCTTCTTCGCCCCGGCCGGCACACCGCCCGCGGTGGTGGCGCGGCTCAACGCCGAGATCAACAAGGCCATGGAAGCCCCCGACGTGGTGGCCAAGTTCGCCGAGCAGGGCTTGAGCTCACGGCGCAACACGCCGGCCGAGTTCACGACCTATCTGAAGAGCGAGATCCCCAAGTGGGCCAAGGCCGTGAAGGACTCGGGCGCGACGGCGAATTGAGGTGGCTGTGAACGACTCGCTTGCTGAGGGTGGCGCCATGTCCCTGGGACTTCAAAGCCTGCGCCGCTACGTGCTGCAACGCCGTGTCATCGCCGCTATCGCCTGCGCAGCGCTGGCGGCCTTGCAGGGCCTGCCGGCCCATGCCCAGCTGGTGCCCAACACGGTGGCCGCCGACGAGTTCCGCGTCACGCTGCTGGGCACCGGCAGCCCAGCGCCAGTGATGCGCCGCTTCGGCCCCGGTGTGTTGGTCGAAGCCGGCGGCAAGAAGCTCTTGATCGACTGCGGGCGCGGCACAACGCAGCGCTTGCTGCAGGTCGGCGTGCGGCTTGGGCAGCTTGACGGCCTCTTCATCACGCACCTGCATTCCGACCACGTGGTGGGCATTCCCGACCTCTGGTTGACGGGCTGGCTGGACGTGCCCTATGCGCAGCGCAAAGGGCCGTTTCGCGTCTACGGCCCGGCCGGCACGAGCGCGCTGATGCAGGGCCTGGTCAAAGCCTACGACTGGGACATCCGCGCCCGCACGGCCGACCAGAACCTGTTGCCAGAAAACGTGCGGCCCGAAGTCACCGAGTTCAAGCAAGGCGTGGTGTACGAGCAAGGCGGCGTCAGGGTCACCGCGTTTGAGGTCGACCATGGTGAGCTGCTCAAGCCGGCGGTGGGCTTTCGGGTCGACTACGCCGGCCGCTCGGTCACGGTGTCGGGCGATACGCGCTTCAGCGAAAACCTGATCAAGCACGCGATGGGCACCGACTTGTTGGTGCACCAGGTGGCCGCTGCGCCCGAAGCGCTGCTGAAGAACCCGGTGTTCCAGGTGATCCTGGCGCACCACACCAAGCCCGACGAGGCCGGCACGCTGTTCACGCGCGTCAAGCCCAAGTTGGCGGTGTTCTATCACTTCGTGTTGCTCGGCACGATCGCGGCGCCGCCGGTGACGGAGAAAGACGTCTTCGAGCTGGCACGCACCACCTACGCCGGCCCTTTAGTGATCGGCGAAGACCTGATGGCCTTTCGCCTCGAGCGTGATGCCGTGGTGCCACTGCCCGGCCGAGGCCCCTGACCACGAAGGAACCCACCATGCAACGACGCCCGCTTTTGCAAGCCGCATGGGCCGCCAGCACGCTGGGCCTGGGCTCAACGCTGTGGGCACAGAGCTATCCCGCGCGCGCGATCAGGATGGTGGTGCCGTTCCCCGCCGGTGGGCCCACCGACAGCTTTGCGCGCCTTTACGCCGACGCTTTGGGCAAACAGCTTGGCCAGCCCGTGGTGGTGGAGATCAAGGCGGGTGCCTCGGGCGCGCTGGGCACGCTCGACGTGAAACGCAGCGCGGCCGACGGTTATTCAATGCTCTTCGGCACCGCGTCCACCCATGTCTTGCACAACCTGATCCAGCCCAAGCCGCAGTTCGACGCGCTCGCCGACTTCGCCTTCATTGGCGTGCTCGGCGGCGCGCCGGTGGTGCTGGCGGTGTCGCCGCAAATGCCGCGCACACTGAAGACCGTGGTCATCGCGGCCAAGCTCAACCCGGGCAAATACAACTATGGCTCACCTGGCAACGGCACGCTCTTGCATGTGGCCGCCGAACGCTTCAAACAACTCACCGGCGCGCCGATGGCGCATGTGCCCTACAAGGGCGCGGCCCCCGCGCTGCAAGACCTGATCGGCGGCCAAATCGAGATGACGGTGGACACGCTGGGTGGCTTGCTGCAGCAGCACCAAAGCGGGCGAGTGCGCATCGTCGGCGTGGCCACGGCGAAGCGGCTGGCGTCGGCACCCGACATTCCCACCGTGGCGGAGTCGGCCGATTTGGCCGCACCGTTCGAGGCCATGCTGTGGAACGTGGTGACGGTGCCGCGCGACACGCCGGCCGATGTGCAGCGCCGTTTGTCCGAAGCCACACAAAGCGCCATGACCGACCCCGCGCTGCGCAGCAAACTGGAGAGCCAGTCGATGTTTGCCGACCTGCACATTGGCCAGGCCGCAGCCACCGCCTACGTGCGCGCCGAGAGCGCGAAGTGGAAACCCATCATCGCCACGCTGGGGGACTTGAGCACTGGCTAAATGGGGTGACGCTTTTGTCCCGCTTCGTCATTCACCTGTCTTTCATCCGCCTTTCATCCGTCACGGAACATCACCATGGCCGAGCACTTGATTCCCATCTTCAGCAGCCTCGGCCTGGCCGAGGCCACCCGCATCACCGACGAAGCGCTGCGTTTGCGCGAGAAGCATGGCGTGTTGCCGCTGGCCGTGGTGGTGCTCGACGCCGGCGGCCAAACGGTGAGCTTTCGCCGCGAGGACGGCTGCGGCGTGCTGCGCCACGACATCGCGCTCGG
>JANMMH010000466.1:0-1931 GCA_031373055.1 Rubrivivax sp.
CTTGGAGATTCCCAGCAAACGCTCGGTCGTAGCCACCAGCGCAATGGTGAAGAGCACGAGCAGCGTGGACAGCGCAGCGATCGAGGGGTCGTAGCTCGTTTCCATGTAAGCCATCATCTCAATCGGCAGCGTGCTCACGCCCGGGCCGGTGAGGAACAGCGACACCGGCACCTGGTTGAACGAGGTGATGAAGGCCAGCACAAAGGCCGCCGCGACACCGCCGCGAATGTTCGGCAGCACCACGAGTCGAAAGGCCTGCCAGCGTGTGGCGCCCAGCGTCATGGCGGCGTCGTCAATGTCCACGCGCAGGTTGGACAGGCTCGCCGACACGACACGCACCGCGTAGGGCACCAAGAGCGTCGTGTGGCCGATGAGCAGGCTCAAAGTCACCGGCAAGTTGAGTGCCAGCACGCCGTGGTTCAACAGCGCCAAGCCAACGATGATGCCCGGCACGATGATCGGCAGCGTGAGCAGCGTGCGCACCACCTCAGCACCGCGAAACTGGTAGCGCGACAACGCGTAGGCCACCGGCACACCGAGCGCTAACGCTGCAAAGGTGCTGCCAAAGCCGACGATCAAGCTCGTCACCAAACTACGCTGAAAAGCTTCGACAGTGAAGACATGCAAGAGCCAACGCAAAGACCAACTCTGTGGCGGAAAGCGCAGCGTCTCGTCGCCCGACATGCCGGCCACGAAGACCACCAGAAACGGCCCGAGCAGGAAGCTCAGCACGAGCACCAACACGACCGTGGCCAGTCGCGAGCGCGGGTTCATCGCGACAGCCTTCGCAGCAGCTGATTGACGACGATGGTGGTGGCCAGCAGCAGCACGGCGATGACGCTCGCCGCCACCGGGTCGGACAAGATGTTGACCTTCTGGTACAGCAGTGTCTCCAGCATCAACACCTGCGGCCCGCCCAGCAGCGCTGGTGTGATGTAGGCCGTCACACATCCCGTGAAGACCAGCGTGCCGCCGAGGATCAAGCCCTCTTGCGTGAGCGGCAACACCACGCGAAAGAAGGTCTGCACGCGGTTGGCACCCAGCGTGCGCGCGGCGGCCAGCACATCGGGCGGCAGGTTCTCCAGCGCCGACACGAGTGAGATCAACATCAACGGCAGCATCAGCTGCAAGAGCCCCACAAACACCGCGCCTTCTGTGAAGAGCAGTTGCACCGGCTCAGCCGCCAGGCCCAGGCCCGTCAACATCGAATTGACCAAACCGCTCTTGCCCAGCAGCACGATCCAGGCGTAGGTGCGCGCAATCGGCGAGACCATCAGCGGCAGGATCACCAGCGCCGTGAGCAGCCCGCGCCAGGGCGGTGGCACACGCACCATGGCCAGCGCGGCGGGGTAGCACAGCACGGCACTCACCAGCGTGGCCAGGAGCGCGATGCGCAGCGTGCGCCAGTAGACGTCGCGGTGCAGCGGCTCGGCGAAGAAGGCGCTGAAGTGGCTGAGGCCCAGCGCGCCGTCGACCTTGAAGGCACTTGCCAAGAGCGCGAGCACGGGCGCGATGAAGAGCAAGCCGATGAACGCGAGCGCGGGGCCGAGCAGCCACCACGGCGTGCGCCTGTTCACTTCATCGCCTTGCGCAGCGCCGCGTAGTGCTCGGCCTTGGCGCTGTCGCCACGGCTGCGGTAGAGCAGCTCCAGCTCTTCGAAGACGTAGACGTCGCTCGTGCCGGCGGCGGCGTTTTCGCGCTCAAGGCGCAGCTGGATGGCCAGCGCTTCGTCGCCGCGCTTCAACGCGCGCAGCGTCCACGCGATCATCCAATGCGCGACACGAATGCTGCCGGCAAAATCGGCGTCTTCTAAACTGCCGATCGCTGCCGGAATGCCTGATACCTCGACGTCATAGTGCTGGTATTTGACGTAGACGGTCATGGCCGCTGCATCGATTTCCTGCGCAATGCCGCCACCGTAGCGCGTCAGC
>JANMMH010000472.1:0-6666 GCA_031373055.1 Rubrivivax sp.
GCCATCGTGCGCCCCGGGCCGATTCAGGGCGGCATGGTGCATCCGTACTTGCGCCGGCGTTCGGGCGAAGAGCCGGTGGACTACCCCAGCAATGAAGTGCGCCAGGCGCTGGCGCGCACGCTCGGTGTGCCGATTGTTCAAGCGCAGGGGATGCAGCGGGCCATCCTGGCCGCCGATTTCACGCCCGGTGAAGCCGACCAGCTGCGCCGCGCCATGGCGGCGTGGAAGAGAAAGGGCGGCTTGGGACCGTTTCACGAGCGGCTCACTGGCCGCATGGTGGCCAAGGGCTACACACGCGAATACGCCGAGCGCATCTTCAAGCAGATCGAAGGCTTCGGCGAATACGGTTTCCCCGAAAGCCATGCCGCGAGTTTTGCGCTCTTGGTTTACGTCAGCGCCTGGTTGAAGCGCCACCACCCGGATGCCTTCCTCGCCGCTTTGCTCAACAGCCAGCCGATGGGTTTTTATGCGCCCGCACAATTGGTGCGCGACGCGCGTGAGCATGGCGTGGTGGTGCTGCCGGTGGACGTGAACGTGAGCGTGTGGGAGACGGTGCTCGAAGGCAATACGCAACCGCTGCACGATGTGCGTTTCGGCTTCAACCGCATCAGCGGCCTGCCCGAAGACGCCGCGCTGCGCATCGTCACCGCGCGCGACGCGGCAGCCTTCGACAGCCCCGAAGACCTGGCCCGCCGCGCGCGGCTTGACGCCCACCATCTCGGCCTGCTGGCGCAAGCCGACGCGCTGCGCAGCTTGAGCGGCCACCGCCACCAGGCCGCCTGGGCGGTGGCCGGCATCGACACACGCGCCACCCCACTGCTGCACGCCACGCGCACCCACGAGCTAACGGCGGAGTTGAGCGCACCGGGTGCTGCCGACACGGTGCTCGCCGACTACCGCAGCACCGGCCTGTCACTCACCCGGCACCCGGTGGGCTTGCTGCGCGCCGAGCTCGCGGTCTTTCGTGTGCAGACGGCCGCCGTGCTGCGCAACTACCCCAGCGGCCGCCTGGCGCGCGCCAGCGGCATCGTCACCCACCGCCAACGCCCCGAGACCGCCCAGGGCGTGGTCTTCGTGACGCTGGAAGACGAGACCGGCGCGGTGAACGTCATCGTCTGGCCGCAGCTGGCCGAGAAGCAGCGCCGCGCTTTGCTCGCCAGCTCGCTGCTCACGGTCTACGGCATCTGGCAGCGCGAAGGTGAAGTGCGCCACCTCGTGGCTAAGCAACTGGTAGACCATTCGGCCCTGTTGCAAGGCCTGTCGACCAAGAGCCGCAATTTCAGGTGAAGGCCGCAGCGAAGACAATGCGGCCCATGCACATCCCCATCGAATGGCTGCCGGCGCAGGGGCGCACCGAGCAGCTCATCTTGCTGCTGCACGGCTGGTGCAGCGACGCCATGGACATGGCCCCGCTGGCGCAGCGTTTGCGGCTGGAATTCCCGCAAGCCGCCGTGCTGGCACCCGAAGCGCCCGAGGTTGACGACAAGGGCCGGCGGCGCCAGTGGTACTCGATCCAGAACCTCAGCCCCGAGACCTGGCCGGCGCGCGTGCAAAGCGTCATGCCCACGCTGCAAGCCTGGGTGCGCGCGCAGCAGCAGCGCCTGGGTGTGGCGCCTGCGGCCACGGCGCTGGGCGGCTTCTCGCAGGGTGCTGTGCTGGCCATGGGCCTGGCGCTGCAAGACGACGGCATCGCCGGGCGGGTGCTGGCTTTTGGTGGGCTCTTGCCAGAGCCACCCAAAGCCGCGCCGCAGCACACCACGCTGCATCTCTTTCACGGCAGCGCCGACAAGATCTTTCCCGTGCCGGCGCTGCGCGAACGCTTCGAGCAACTGGCGGCACTCAAGGCCGACGCTACGCTGGACGTCGCCGAAGGCATAGGCCACGAGCTGCACCCGGCCTTGATCGACTGCGCCATCCACCGCCTGCGCAGCCACATTCCGCTGCGCACCTGGCAGGCCGCGCTGGGCGCGGCGCAAGCCTCTTGTGGCTGACAGAAAGACGCGCGCTGATGCTGTTCCTGATCTCCCCGGCCAAAAGCCTGGACTATGAAACCCGCGTGCCTGCCGCCGTGCTGCGCCATGCCAGCGAGCCGGTCTACCTCAATCAAGCCGCCGAGCTCATCGCCCTCATGCGCAAGAAGACGCCGACGCAAGCGGCCACGCTGATGGAGCTTTCACCCGCGCTGGCCGAGCTCAACGTCGCGCGCTATGCGGCCTGGTCGCGTGAACACGCGCGCCCGAGCGCCAAGCCGGCGGTGCTGGCGTTTGATGGTGACGTCTACGGCGGGCTGAATGCCAAGACGCTGCCCACAGCCGACCTGCGCTGGGCGCAAGAGCACCTGGTGATCCTCTCGGGCCTGTACGGCGCGCTGCGCCCGCTCGACGTCGTCATGCCGCATCGCCTGGAGATGGGCACAGCGCTCAGCAACCCGCGCGGCCGCGACCTCTACGCCTTCTGGGGCGACACGGTGGCCGAGCAGCTGAACGCGCGCCAGGCGGATGAAGCCACGCCGGTGGTGGTCAACCTCGCCTCCATCGAATACGCGCGCGTGGCCTTGCGCAAGAGCCTGCGCGCGCGCGTCGTCGACTGCGTGTTCGAAGACTGGAAGGGCGGCGACTACAAGATCATCAGCTTCTTCGCCAAGCGCGCGCGCGGGCTGATGGCGCGCTGGGCCATTGAGCACCGTGTGCGTTCGGTGAAGAAGCTCGAAGCCTTCACGGCAGAGGGCTACACACTTGACCGCAGCGCCTCGGCGGCGGATCGTCTGGTCTTCCGGCGTCGTGTCGACGAGCTCGGCACGGGAAATTCACCACTCACCTAAGGAGTTAGCACATGGGCAGCACCATCACCTTCCCCCGCCCCGACGGCCAACAGGTTCAGGGTTATTTGGCGGAGCCCAAGGGCGCAACGGGCGCACCCGGCGTTGTCGTCATCCAGGAATGGTGGGGCTTGAACGACCAGATTCGCGGCGTGGTCGAGCGCCTGGCGCTGGCCGGCTACCGCGCGCTCGTGCCCGACCTCTACCGTGGCAAGAGCACGGTCGAGGCCGAAGAGGCGCACCACCTCATGAGCGCGCTGAACTTCGGCGACGCCGCCGCGCAAGACGTGCGTGGCGCGGTGCAGTACCTCAAGGCCGGCTCGGCCAAAGTGGGCGTGACGGGCTACTGCATGGGCGGCGCCTTGACGGTGCTGGCCATGACCATGGCGCCAGAGGTCGACGCGGCCGTGGTCTGGTACGGCTACCCGCCGCTGGAATATGTGGACGCCAGCAAGATCACGGCACCCGTGATGGCGCATTGGGCCGAGCAAGACGGCGCGTTTGACATCAAGGGCGTCGACGCGCTGGAAGCGAAATTGCAAGCGGCCGGTGTGGCCTATCGTGGCCACCGCTACCTGGCGCACCACGGTTTTGCCAACGAGACGGCGCAAGGCACGGGCCGCATCGCGATCACGCAATACGACGCAGTCTGGGCGCAGGTGGCGTGGGACCGCACGTTCGCCTTCTTCGGCCGACATCTCTCAACACCGGCGTGAACAAAGCCTTCACACGCGAACCCGAGGGCGACGCCGCCGACGCCGATGACGGCGTGCCCGGCCTGCCGCCCCTGCCGGCCGGCACACGCAACTACCTCACCCCCGCCGGCTACAAGCGTCTGCGCGCCGAGCTGATGACGCTGCTGGACGACGAACGTCCGAAGATCGTCGAGGTCGTGTCCTGGGCCGCGAAGAATGGCGACCGCTCGGAAAACGGCGACTACCTCTACGGCAAAAAGCGCCTGCGCGAGATCGACAAACGCATCCGCTTCCTGACCAAGCGGCTGGACATCGCCGAAGTCGCCGACCCCTGCGTGCACCACGGCAAAGACCAGATCTATTTCGGCGCGACGGTCACCTACGCCGACAGCCGCGGCCAGCAGCGCACCATCACCATCAAAGGCATCGACGAGGCCGATAACCTGCAAGCGGAGGTGAGCTGGATTTCACCCATCGCGCGCGCGCTGCTCAAGGCGCGCGAAGGTGATGAGGTCACGCTGATGACGCCGGCGGGGGTGGAGCGGCTGGAGGTGCTGGAGGTGAGCTACCCGGCGCCTTTGTAGGCGATAGCGGGCGTACTGGTATTTCCTTCGTCCGTTCGTTTTCAATGTTAGTGGCGGCAAAGCCGAGGCTGGGCTGGCCGGTGCGGGCGCAAGCGTCGGTCGGGGTACCGACTGCCCTCCAGAGCCTCGCCCTTTCGTCGCGTCGAACAACTCGCTTCGTTCGCTGCGCTCTCTGCACTCAAACACGTTCGACGGTCTAGTTGTTGAAGCGCGTGGGTACACGCGCCGACGAAAGGCCGAATCTCTTCCGGCGCTACTTGCTGGCTGCCCGCGCCAGCCAGCCCAGCCTCGGCCTTGCGGCGAGAGCAGTGGTTGTTCGGTTGGCGCGCCACAGGTGGTGCCGGCAAAGGCGCGCTCGGGCAGGCCGCAGCGCCCATCTGGTGCGCCGAGGAGCACAGGGCTTGTGGACCGCGCGCGCAGCGCGCTTCGTAAACTGACTTGCCGCAGCCTGTTTGAACGAAGCGAACGCAGTGAGCGCAGTGAGTTCTGCGGCGGGCCACGAGACCGAGCACCGCAGGGTAGTCGTCGCGCAGCGCCGACCGCGCAAGCTGCGCGCTGCGGCCTGCCCGGGGGCGCCTTTGCTGCCATCCATGCCGAGCCGTTGTTGAATTGACCCGCAGACCCGTCACGTACGGTGGCATCTACGCCATCGATCGCGAGTGCGCAAACACCCCTACGGCTTCACCCGCCACACCCGCAACACCGCAGGGTTGCGCCGCAAGGTGCGCAGCAGGTCGGCCAGGTGCTGGCGGTCGCGCACGCTGACCAGAACGCGCAGCTCGGTGGTGTCGCGCGCGGGCTCCTGGCCCATGTCCAAGTGCGTGATGTCGGCCTCGGCCGCGCTGATGGCGGCGGCCACCTGCGCGAGCACGCCTTTGCCATCGCTAACGAGCACAATGATGCTGGTCTCGAAGGCGCGGCTGAGCTCGTCGGCCCACTCCACGGTGATCCAACGTTCGGCGTCGCGCTCGAACAAACGCTTGCCGACGCGGCATTCGGCGGTGTGCACGAGAAGGCCTTCGCCGCGGCCCAGGTAGCCCACGATGTCGTCGCCGGGGATGGGGCGGCAGCAGGTGGCCAGTTGCACCGAAGCGCCCTGGTTGCCGTCGACAAAGACGACACCTTGCGTCGAGCCACTGTCGTCATCCGCCGCGTAGCGGCCCAGGGTCAGTGTCACGGGGTCGGGCCGAATGCCGTGCTCAAGCATCAGCTGCGCCATGCGCTTGGCCACGATGATGGCGATCTTGCGGCCCTGGCCGATGTCGATCAGCAAGTCACCCCGGCTGCGGTTACCGCTCCAGCGTGTGAGTTGGGCCCACAGCGCCGTGGCGTCGGTTTCGGTGGGGTCGGTCGACGGCATGGGCAGGCCTTCGGCACGCAAGGCTTGCGCCAGCATTTTTTCGCCCAGGGCGCGCGACTCTTCGCTCTCCATGGTCTTCAAGTGATGGCGGATCTTGGAGCGCGCGCGCCCGGTGCGCACGATGTTCAGCCAGCCCGGGTTGGGCCGCGCGCCCGGCGCAGTGATGACCTCGACGACGTCGCCACTGCGCAGCTCGGTGCGCAGCGCCACGGCCTCGCCGTTGACCTTGGCCGCCACCATGTGGTCGCCCACGTCGGAGTGGATGGCGTAGGCAAAGTCCACCGGTGTCGCGCCGCGCGGCAGCGCCAGGATCCTGCTGCGCGGGGTGAAGACGTACACCGCGTCGGGATGCAGGTCGATCTTCACGTGTTCGATGAATTCGCCGGCGTCACCGGTGTCGTCCTGGATGTCGACCAGCGACTGCAACCACAGCGCGCCGAGCTTTTGCGGGTCGGGCGGGCTGCTGCCTTTTTCGCCCAGCTTGTCGCCGATCTTGTAGAGCCAATGCGCGGCGATGCCCTTTTCGGCCACCGCGTGCATGACTTCGTTGCGCACCTGAAACTCCACCGCCGTGCCCAGTGGGCTCACCAGCGTGGTGTGCAGCGACTGGTAGCCATTGCCCTTGGGGATGGCCACGTAGTCCTTGAAGCGGCCGGGCACGGGCTTGTAGAGCTGGTGCAGGATGCCCAGGGCCACATAACATTCAAGCAGAGTCGGCACCACGACGCGAAAACCAAAGATGTCGTTCACTGCGGCAAAGCCCGCGTGCTTCTCGCGCATCTTGCGGTAGATCGAATACACCGTCTTTTCGCGCCCGCTCAGCAGCACCTTGATCTTGTGTGCGGCAAAGGCCTTGAGCACGTCGTTTTGCACGCGCTCAACGATGTCGCGGCGGTGGCCGCGCGCGCGCTGCAAAGCCTTCAGCAGCGCGCCATGGCGCCAAGGGTAGATGTACTGGAACGACAGCTCTTGCAGCTCGCGGTACGTCTGGTTCAGGCCCAGGCGGTGCGCGATGGGCGCGTAGATCTCCAGCGTCTCGCGTGCGATGCGTGGCCGCTTGCTCGGCGTCATCGCGTCCATAGTGCGCATGTTGTGCAGCCGGTCGGCCAGCTTCACCAGGATCACGCGCACGTCGCGCGCCATCGCCAGCAGCATCTTGCGGAAAGATTCGGCCTGGCTCTCTTCGCGCGTGGAGAAGTGCAGCCGGTC
>JANMMH010000477.1:0-4890 GCA_031373055.1 Rubrivivax sp.
ATGTATTCGGCCGGCTTTGACCATGGCACGCGTTTTGTCGACCACGGCCGCAACATGCTCATCGCGCTGGGCGTGCTCTTCGTGGTGGCGCAGGTGCCACCGCAGAAGCTCCAGCAGCTCGCCGTGCCGCTGTACATCGCCGGCATCGTGCTGCTCATCGTCACCGCCTTGCCCGGCATGGGCATCACCAAGAAGGGCGCCACGCGCTGGCTCAACATCGGCATCGTGATCCAGCCGAGTGAAGTGCTGAAGATCGCCATGCCCTTGATGCTGGCCTGGTGGTTCCAGAAGCGCGAAGGCCAGCTGCGTGTGCCCGACTTCCTGGTCGCCGCAGCGCTCTTGGCGGTGCCGGTGGGCATCGTCGTCAAGCAGCCTGACCTGGGCACGGCGCTCTTGATCCTCTTCGGTGGCCTGTACGTGATCTTCTTCGCCGGGCTGTCGTGGCGGCTGGTGCTGCCGCTGCTGGCGCTGGTGGCGGTGGGCATCGTGGCCGTCATCGTGGCCGAAGAAACCATTTGCGAAGCCGGCGTGAAGTGGCCTTTCATGCGCGACTACCAACGCCACCGCGTATGTACCTTGTTAGACCCCACCAAGGACCCGCTGGGCAAGGGCTTTCACATCATCCAGGGCATGATCGCTATCGGTTCAGGCGGCCTCTCGGGCAAGGGCTTCATGCAGGGCACGCAGACGCACCTGGAATTCATCCCCGAGCGCACCACCGACTTCATCTTCGCCGCCTTCTGTGAAGAGTTCGGCCTGGCCGGTGTGCTCACGCTTTTGTTCGCCTTCACCTTCCTGATCTTTCGCGGCTTGATGATCGCGGCCGAAGCGCCCACCGTCTTCACGCGGCTGCTCGCCGGTGCCATGACGATGTCGGTCTTCACCTACGCCTTCGTCAACATGGGCATGGTCAGCGGTATCTTGCCGGTGGTGGGCGTGCCGCTGCCGTTCATCAGCTATGGCGGCACGGCGATGGTCTCGCTCGGGCTGGGCCTGGGCATCCTGATGTCGGTGTCGCGCAGCCGACGGCTGATGCCCTCGTGAGGCCGCCATGAACGTCGGCGTTATCGGCATCGGTTTGATGGGCCTGGCCATCGCGCTACGGCTTCGCGAGCTCGGCCACGAGGTGCATGTGCGCGACATCGACACCGCACGCGAAGCCTTGGCCGTCGGCTGCGAGGTGCAGCCCAGCGCCGCGCAGTTGGCGTCCGCCTGTGAGCTCGTGTTCATCGTCGTCGTCGACGCGAGCCAAGTTCGCAGCGTGCTCTTTGATGCCGACGGCGTGCTGCACGCACAGCCCCTGCCGAAAGCGCTGGTGCTGTGCCCGACCATCGGCGCTGCCGACACCGAAGCCTTCGCCGCCGCGCTGCAAGCTCAGGGCGTGGACGTCCTTGACGCGCCGATGTCCGGCGGCCCGCTACGCGCCCGCAACGGCAGCATGAGCCTGATGGTGGCCTGCGGTGAGGACATATTCCAGCATTGGCAGCCGCTGCTCGCACCCTTGGCCAGCGGCCTGCACCACGTCAGCAGGCGCACAGGCGACGGTGCGCGCACCAAGCTCGTCAACAACCTGCTGGCGACCATCAACCTCGTTGGCGCGTGTGAGGTCATGGCGTTGGCAGAAAAGCTGGGGCTGGATGCGGCGATGACGCTGTCGGTGATCGAACAGTCCAGCGGCCAAAGCTGGATCGGCAGCGAGCGTTTGCAGCGTGTGCTCGCGGGCGATACCCGCGTCGGCGCGCAGATGTCGCTGCTGGCCAAAGACAGCGCCTTGGCCCTGGCGCAAGCGCGCGAGGTCGCCTTCAGCACACCGCTGGGCGCGGTAGCGGCGGCGCGTTTTGCAGCGGCACTGCAGGCGGGACTCGCCGACGCAGACGACTCTGCGCTGTGGCGCTTTACGGCAAACCCGCCACCGCAAAGCGCACCGTGATGCGCGCGCCCGGGCCCTGCGGTGGGCGCAAGGCGTTGGTGTCCTGCACGAGCACCGTGGCCGCATGTTTGTCGGCAATTTCTTTGACGATGGCCAGCCCCAGGCCGCTGCCATCTACCGGCCCGCCGGGCACGCCCAGCACACGATAAAACGGCCGAAAGATGGCCTCGCGCTCGCTGGTGGCGATGCCGGGGCCGCTGTCTTCAACTTCCAGCGCGAGCGCGCTGCCGGCGTCGACGACGGCCACGCGTGCCGTCACCGTGCCGCCTTCGGGCGTGTAGAGGATGGCGTTGTCCACAAGGTTGCGCACGAGCTCGCGCACCAGCACCGGGTGCGCCAGCAGCGGTGTGGCCGCCGTATCGCTCGGGCCCTCAAAACCGAGGTCGATGCGCTTGGCCAGCGCACGCGGCACGAAGTCGCGCACGGCGTCAATGCAGACTTGGGCCAGGTCCACACGCTCGCGTTGCAGCGCCTGGCCTTCGTCTTCGGCGTGGGCCATGGCCAGCAGCTGGTTGACCATGTGCGCGGCGCGCTGGCTTGAGATGGCAATCTGCTGCAAAGAACGCTTCACAGGCTCCTTGTCGCCGGGCATCGCGTCGAGCTGGCGCTCGGCGAGCTCGGCCTGCATGCGCAAGCCCGCCAGCGGCGTGCGCAGCTGGTGCGCGGCGTCGGCCAGGAAGTGGCGCTGGCCGGCCATCGACTTGTCCAGCCGCAGCAGCACGTCGTTGATGGCGGCCACCAGCGGGGCCACTTCTTCGGGCACGTCGCCCTCAGGAATCGGGCTCAGGTCACCACTGCTGCGGTTGCGGATGCGCTGCTGCAATTCCGACAGCGGCTTGATCGCGCGCGAGAGCGCAAACCACACCAGCATCACCGCCACCGGCAGGATCACGAACTGCGGCAGGATCACGCCCTTGATGATCTCGGTAGCCAGCTGCGAGCGTTTGTCCAGGCGCTCGGCCACCTGCACCAACGCGCTTTGTTCGCTGCCCGGCGCGCCGATGGGCAGCCAAACATAGGCCACGCGCACGGGCTCGTCTTTGAGCACGTCGTCACGGTAGCGCACCACATTGTCACGCGGCTCGTCGCTGGTGGGCACCTGCAGCGAAGCCTCGCCGGCAAGCAGCTCACCACGTGGCCCGAGCAGCTGGAAGTAGACGTGGTCGTCGTCCTCCATACGCACCAGCTGCGCGGCTGTGCGCTCAAGCCGGCGCACCATGGCCGCACCGCGCAGCGCGCGGCCACCGCTGTATTCGGCGGCGACATCGTGGGCCAGCGCGCGAGTCATCTCGCCGAGCTCGCGGTCGTAGGGCGGGTTGGCAATGCTCTGGGCCACCAGCCAGGTGAGCGCCACGCTCATCGGCCAGATCAGCAAGAGCGGCGCGAGCATCCAGTCGAGGATCTCGCCGAAGAGCGAGCGTTGGCCCTGCGTGGTGCGCGCGGCCTGGCTCAAGCGTTGATCTTTTCGAGGCAATAACCCAGGCCACGCACGGTGGCGATGCGCACCGGTCCATGCTCGATCTTCTTGCGCAGGCGGTGGATGTAGACCTCGATGGCGTTGTTGCTGACCTCTTCGCCCCATTCGCACAGCCGCTCCACAAGCTGCTCTTTGCTGACCAGGCGCCCGGCGCGCTGCAACAGCACCTCCAACAGGCTCAGCTCGCGCGCTGAAAGGTCGAGCATCTGCTCGTTGAGGAAGGCCACGCGGCCGGTGGCGTCGAAGCTCAACGGCCCATGCTTGATGACGCTCGAAGCACTGCCCAGGCCGCGGCGTGTGAGCGCGCGCACCCGCGCTTCAAGCTCTTCCAGCGAGAAGGGCTTGGCCATGTAGTCGTCGGCGCCAAGGTCCAGGCCTTTGACACGCTGCTCCACGCTGTCGGCGGCCGTGAGGATCAGCACCGGCATGCTGGAGCCACGCCCGCGCAGCTTGCGCAGCACCTCAAAGCCATGCATCTTGGGCAACCCCAGGTCGAGGATGACGAGGTCAAAGCTGTGCGAGGCGAGTGCCGCGTCGGCCTCACTGCCGCTGCTCACCTGGTCCACCGCGTAGCCCGCAGCGCGCAGTGAGCGCAAGAGGCCGTCGGCCAACACTTGGTCGTCTTCGGCGATGAGGATGCGCATGGCGTGTCTCCTGTCGGCGCCGTCTTTGTGCGGCTGGGTCGGCGCATTCTAGGAGCCGTCCCTCGAAGGTGTGCCCTCGCTTGGGGGACCTTCCCAGGCCTGAAATTCCCTCTTCAGAGGGCACTGTACAAACATCCAGCTTTGGTGATAATGCGGCCATCGTCACGTAGCCCCTGGAGACCCTCATGGACGCACCCGTCAAAGCCCTCAACACCGAAAAAGCCAAGGCCCTGCAAGCCGCACTCTCGCAGATCGAAAAGCAGTTCGGCAAGGGCTCGATCATGCGCCTGGGCGACGGCGAGAAGATCGAAGACATCCAGGTCGTGTCCACCGGCTCACTGGGCCTGGACATCGCCCTCGGTGTCGGCGGCCTGCCACGCGGCCGTGTCGTTGAAATCTACGGCCCCGAGTCTTCGGGCAAGACCACGCTCACCTTGCAGGTTATTGCCGAGATGCAGAAGGTGGCCGGCACCTGCGCCTTCATCGACGCCGAACACGCACTCGACATCCAGTACGCGCAAAAACTCGGCGTCAACCTGCAAGAGCTGCTGATCTCGCAGCCCGACACCGGCGAGCAGGCGCTGGAAATCGTCGACGCGCTGGTGCGCTCGGGCTCGGTCGACCTGATCGTCATCGACTCGGTGGCCGCCCTCACGCCCAAGGCCGAGCTCGAAGGTGAGATGGGCGACAGCCTGCCGGGCCTGCAAGCGCGCCTCATGAGCCAGGCCCTGCGCAAGCTCACGGCCACGATCAAGAAGACCAACACCATGGTCATCTTCATCAACCAGATCCGCATGAAGATCGGCGTCATGTTCGGCAACCCCGAAACCACCACCGGC
>JANMMH010000488.1:0-9166 GCA_031373055.1 Rubrivivax sp.
GGGGTCCAACGCGGTGATGTTCTCCCCCTTGAATTCGACACTGCCCTTGCGCGGATCGATGATGCCGGAGATGGTTTTTAGGATCGTCGTCTTGCCCGCACCGTTGCTGCCCAGCACGGTGGCGATCTGCCCGGCGCGCACCTCCAGGCTGACGCCGCGAATGGCCTTGATCGGCCCGTAGGCCGACTCGACGTTGCTCATCTTCAAGATGGTGCTAACTTCAGTCATGCACGCACCCTGCGCAGCGAAGACGCGTCGTCAGCGGCACCCAAGTAGGCCTCGATCACACCGGGGTGGCGCTGCACCTCGGCGGGCGTGCCCTGCGCCAGCATCTCGCCCTGGTTCATGGCCAGCACGCGGTCGGACACGCGCGACACCAGCGTCATGTCGTGCTCCACCATCAGCACGGTGATGCCGAGTTCTTGCTGGATGTCCTGAATCCAGAACGCCATGTCGTCGGTCTCTTCGACATTCAGGCCCGAGCTCGGCTCGTCCAGCAATAGCAGTTTGGGTGAGGTGGCGAGCGCACGCGCCAGCTCCACCACTTTGCGTACGCCGTAAGGCAGGCCAACGACCATGGTGTCGCGGTAATGCTGCAGGTCCAGCAGCTCGATGACCTCTTCGACCTTGCGCCGCGCCTCGCGCTCGGCGGCGCGCACGGCGGGCAAGAACAGCATCTCGGCCCACAGCCGCTTGGGGTGGTGGATATGGCGCCCGATGAGCAGGTTTTGCATCACGGTGGCGTGCTCGAAGAGTTCGATGTTCTGGAAGGTGCGCGCAATGCCCAGCTGCGCAACTTCGTGCGCCGGCACCTGCGTGAGAGCGCGGCCTTCAAACGTGATGTCACCCGCCGTGGCCGTGTAGATGCGGCTGATGAGGTTGAACACCGTGGTTTTGCCCGCGCCATTGGGGCCGATCAAGGTGAAGACCTCACCGCGCTGCACATCAAAGCTGACCTGGTTGACGGCCAGCACGCCGCCAAAGCGCATTTGCAGATCGCGGGCTTGAAGCAAAGGGGTGGCGACGCTGCTCATTTCAGTCGGTCGGACTTTTGGTACGACTTCTGGCGCTTGAACATGCCCCGGCGGTAGAACGGAAAGAGCTGGAACCAGGCGCGCACCTTGAGCCAGCGCCCATACATGCCCAGCGGCTCGAAGAGCACGAAGAGGATCAGCACCGCGCCGTAGATCACCGACTTCAAACCCGGCGCGTTGGCCACGGCCTCGGGCAAGAAATCTTTGACGCCCGAAATCAGCTGCGGCATGCCGATGAGAAAGGCCGCACCTAGAAAGGCACCATGCACGCTGCCCAGGCCGCCGATGACGACCATCAACAAGAGATCAATCGATTGGATGATGTTGAACTGGTCCGGCGAGAGGAACTTGATCATGTGCGCGTAGAGCGCACCGCCGATGCCGGCCAGCGCCGCCGAGATCGCGAAGGACAGCGTCTTGTAGTAGGCGAGATGGATGCCCATGCTCTGCGCCGAGATCTCGCTGTCGCGGATGGCCACAAACGCCCGGCCGGTGGGGCTGCGCAGCAGGTTGAGCACTGCTAACGTACAAAGCACGGTGACCGCCAGGCAGACGAAATAGAACGATGTGCCGCTGTCGGCAGTCCAGCCAAACATCTGCACGCTGCCCACCGTCTTGCCGGCGTTGCCACCCGTCACCGACTCCCAGCGCGCCAGCACCTCTTCGACGATGAAACCAAAAGACAGCGTCGCAATGCCGAGATAGATGCCCTTCACGCGCAGCGCCGGCAGCCCCACCACCGCGCCGACCAAAGCCGAGAGCGCAGCGGCCGCTGCCAGCGACAACGGAAACGGCCAGCCGTGTGAGGCCAGCACCGCCTGCGTGTACGCACCCACGCCAAGAAACGCTGCGTGGCCGATCGAGAAGAGGCCGGTGAAGCCCGCCAGCACCATCAGCCCCAAAGCCACCACGCCGTAAATGAGGATGAAGGTCAGCTGCGCCAGGCCGTAACTTTGCAGCCACCACGGCGCACTGATGAGTGCGAGCAACAGCAGCGTGTACCAGAAGCGATGCCCGCCATGACGCGCGAGGTCGATGTCCTGGTCGTAACGGGTCTTGAAGATGAAGCGCATGTCAGTGTCTTCTTGGCGTTAGACTTTTTTGCGCAGCTTCTCGCCGAAGAGCCCGTTGGGCTTGACCATCAGCATGATGAGCACCACCACATAGGCAGCGATATCCTTGAATCCTTCGGGCAAGTAAAAGCCCGACAGCGCCTCGACGATGCCGATCACCAGCCCACCGACGATGGCGCCGGGCAGGCTGCCAAAGCCGCCCACCACGGCGGCCGGAAAAGCCTTCAACCCGATTAAACCCATGTTCGCGTGCACGAAGGTGATGGGTGCGAGCAGCAGGCCTGCGACCGCCGCCACCGCCGCCGCCAGCGCCCACACCAGGCCGTTGAGCCGCTGCACCGGGATGCCCATGTAGTAGGCCGCGAGCTGGTTCTGCGACGCCGCCTGCATGGCGATGCCCACGCGGCTGAATCGAAAGAGCACGAAGAGCAGCGCGCACATCACCGCCGTGGCGGCGATGACCGCCATTTGCTCCAGGTTGATGACCAGCTCGCCCCACTTCACGATGCCGTCTTTGTAGGGCACAGGCAGCGTGTGTGTTTCGGTGCCGATGACCGGGATCATGGTGATGAGGCCACGCGCCACGTAGCCGATGCCGATGGTCAGCATGACGATGGAAAACGCGGGCTGCCCCAGCACCGGGCGGATGACCAGACGCTCGGCGCCAAAGCCCACCAGCGCCATGGCCGCGATCGACGCCGGCACCGCCAGCCAGAACGGAAAGCCCAGCATGGTCATCAGCGCCAGGCCGCAAAAGGCGCCCAGCATCATGAGCTCGCCTTGTGCAAAGCTCACCGTCTCGGTGGCTTTGTAGATGAGCACAAAGCCCAGTGCGATCAGCCCGTAGATGCAGCCCTGCGCAATACCGCTGATGACGAGCTGCACGACCTGCAAACGGGGCTCCCGGGGAAGTTCACGACCGGGCGCATGCTAGCGGCGCGCTAGGTCGTGATCACCCCATGGAAACGCTAGCCATGGAAACGCTAGCGCGGGCACACAACCCACCACGCTCAGCGCGCGGGAAGCAGCTTGGCCGGGTCGATGGGCTTGCCCTGGCGGCGAATCTCAAAGTGCAGCTGCACGCGTTCGGCGTCGGTCGCACCCATGTCGGCGATGCGCTGGCCGCGGCGCACGGCCTGGTCTTCTTTGACGAAGAGCGCATGGTTGTGCGCGTAGGCCGTGAGGTAGGTGGCGTTGTGTTTGACGATGATGAGGTTGCCGTAGCCGCGCAGGCCCGAGCCTGCATAGACCACGCGGCCGTCGGCCGCCGCCAGCACGGGGTCGCCCGTCCTGCCGCTGATGGCCAGGCCCTTGTTGCGGCCTTCTTCAAAGCCTGCGGCCACGGGCCCGGCCGCAGGCCAGGCCCAATTCACGTCGTCGTCGCCTTCGCGCGGCGCGGCGGGTGTCGCGATGGCAGGCGCTGGCACCGGTGTGCTCGGGGCCGGCGCAGAGGCACTCGCTCCAGGCGGCAACACGGGGCGCGGCACGGCTGCACTTGCCGCAGCAGCGGTTGGCGGCTTGGCCGGCCCCGCGTCCATGCCCGGCGGCAAGACGCGCAGCACCTGGCCGACTTCAATCAAGTTGGCGTTGTCGATGTTGTTCCAGCGCGCAATGTCGCGCCAGTTCTGGCCCTGGTCCAGGCCGATGCGGATGAGTGCATCACCGGGCTTGACGGTGTAGTAGCCGGATTTGCCTGCGTTCTCAGCGCCGTGCAAAGGCTTCGCGGCCGGTTCGACGGGGTTGGCAGTGGTGACGGGCGGCAAGGCCGCCGGCACGGCGCGGCCCGCAGCGTTGCGGTCTTCCACCGGTGCCTTGCCTGGCGTGTTGGCGCAGCCGCCCAGCAGTGCCGACAAGACCAGCGTTAGCACCAAGCCATGGGGGATATGCGCGGCCGCTGCATGCAGGTTCATCGTGGGCTCATCTCAAAGTTCATGCGGTGCCTGATTTTAGAGGGACGAAGTGCACGGCATCGAGCTGTTGATGCCGATACACACCGTCACGTTTATCCACCACCACGAGCAGCTGCCCGCCGCTCTTGGCATCAAACATGGGCGCCACCAGGCGGCCGCCTTCGGCGAGTTGTTCCAGCCAGGCCGGCGGCAAGGCGTCGCCCCCAGCGGCGGCGATGATGGTGTCGTAAGGCGCGTGGGGTGCATGGCCCAGGCGGCCGTCGGCGAAGAGCAGGCGCACATGGTGACCAAGACTGCCCGCCAGGTTCTCGCGCGCCTTGTCGTGCAGGGCCTGCAGCCGCTCGATCGAGACCACACGCTTGGCCAGGCGGGCGAGCAAGGCAGTTTGGTAGCCGCAGCCGGTGCCGATTTCCAACACGGCGCCCAGGTTCGCCGATGCCGCTGCACCCGGGCGTTCACGCAGCAAACACAGCATGCGCGCCACCACCGAGAGTTTGGAAATCGTCTGGCCGTGGCCGATGGGCAGCGAGGTGTCTTCGTAGGCCTGGTTGGCCAGCGCGGTGTCCACGAACAGGTGGCGCGGCACGCTGGCCATGGCAGCCAACACAAGGTCGTCGGTGATACCGGCCGCGCGCAGGCGCTGCACCATGCGCGCGCGAACGGCGGCCGAGTCCAGCCCCAGTCCGCTGGGCGCTGGCTCGCGTGAGGCGTCACGTGAGGACGCGCGAGCCGCGTCGTGCATGAGGCGTTGCGGGCGCAGCATCTCGGGCGCGGCGCGCGAGGCGACACCGCCCACGCGGTCCAGCCCCAGAGGAAAGCGCGACGGCGCGGCCTTGCGCGTCATGCCACGCCGCCGAACACGGGGCCCCAGTGCCCGCGCGCGGCGTGGTCGGTGAGGTCCACCTGCAGGGGCGTGATCGAGACCTCGCCCTGCGCCACCGTGTGGAAATCGGTGCCCGCACCAGCCTCACGCGCGTCACCCGCCGGGCCGATCCAGTAAATGGTCTCGCCGCGTGGGCTGAGTTGCTTGACCACCGGCTCGCTGGCGTGGCGCCGGCCAAGCCGAGTAATGCGCCTGGGCAGGCTGATGGCGTCACTGCGGCAAGGGATGTTGATGTTGAGCAAGAACGGCGCGCCATCATGCAGACGGCCTTGCGCCAGTACGGCGTCAATGATCGAACGCGCGGTGGCCGCCGCTGCATCAAGGTGCGCCCAGCCCTTGTCTGACTGCGAGAACGCAATCGCCGGCACGCCAAACAAGAAGCCTTCCATCGCCGCCGCCACGGTGCCCGAATACAGCGTGTCGTCGCCCATGTTGGCGCCGTTGTTGATGCCCGAGAGCACCAGATCGGGCCGCTTTGGCAAGAGGCCCGTCAAGGCCACATGCACGCAATCTGACGGCGTGCCGCTGACCACATGAAAGCCTTTTGCGTCGCCCGTCTTGGCCTGGAAAACCGACAGCGGCCGATGCAGCGTGAGCGCATTGGACACACCACTTGCGTTTTGTTCGGGCGCGATGACGTCGATGTGGCCTAGGCCTTCACAAGCGCGCACCAAAGCGGCAAGTCCGGGCGCGAGGTAACCGTCGTCGTTGGCAATGAGAATGTTCATCGCTGAGATTGTAGAAGTAGGGGGGTGTGCACCCTCTTGGGGGGGCCTGCGCAACAGCATGTCGCGAACCGCATGTGGGCTAGCATGGGCCGGGCTGAACAGAGCTGAACCAACGCATTGCGCAGGAGCCAAGCATGGCCATCAAGGTCTTGATACTCGAAGACAACCCAGTGGCACGAAGCTTCCTGTGCCGCGTGGTGCGCGAGAGCTTCAGCGACACACACACCATCACCGAAGCTGGCGACTTGGAAAGCGCGCGTCGCCACATTCGCGGCGCGCCCGACGATGGCAGCGGCAACCACTACAAGCTGATCTTGGTGGACCTGGAGCTGCCCGACGGCAACGGCATGGAACTGCTGACCGAGCTGGCGCGCTACCCCGGCACGAAGATCGTCACCACCTTGTATTCCGACGACGAACACCTGTTCCCCGCGCTGCAATGCGGCGCCGACGGCTACCTGCTGAAGGAAGACCGCTTCGAGGTGCTGGTCGAAGAGCTGCAGAAGATCGTGCGCGGCCAGCCGCCGCTGTCTCCGGCGATTGCGCGTCGGCTGCTTGGTCACTTTCGCCAGGGCGATGCGCGCAACAGCGACTCGGGCTTCCTCAACACAAGCTCCTTTCACACCAGCAAGCCGATTCCGCTGGAGCCACCGCTGGACTTTGAGCGGCTGACGCCGCGCGAGACCGAGGTGCTGACCTACCTCAGCAAGGGCTTCACCATCAAGGAGATCGCCAACCTGATGGGCATCAAGTGGTTCACGGTGAATGACCACATCAAGTCGATCTACAAGAAGCTCAACGTCTCCAGCCGCGCCGAGGCGGCGGTGCTGGCGAGCAAACAGGGCCTGGTGTGAACAGCACCGGCCCCGGCACGCACGCCGCGCTGATCTCGCCGCGCTAACACTCGAACGTAGCGCATGGCCACCACCATGCCACCCTTGGACAGCGAGCACGCTCAGCCAAGCCCGCGCCCCACGCCACCACGTGCTTCCCTGCTTGGCCACTGGATGGGTTGGCGCCTGCGCGGCTTGGTGGCATTGACGCTGGCGGCCTGCCTGGCGATCTTCGGCTGGATGCGCTGGCTGGCAGACACAGCGCACTTGCCGCTGCAACTTGAGCGTGACCTTGCTGGCCAGCTCATTTTGAAGGCCAGCACCTTGCCGGCGCTGGACAGGCGCATCGGACAGCCGCTGCAGGCGACGGCTGACGCACGCGGGCGGCCGCTTGTGCTGGTGCCCTACACGCCAGCGGCGTCGCCACGCTGGACCCGTGACGACGCCGAGCGCTTGGCACTGGTGCAGTCGCACCAGCAGCTGCAAGTGGCCGCAGCGCTTGGGCCCGTGGCGCTGCAATGGGGTGACGCCAGCAGCGCCCGCACCGAGATCGCCTTGCTGCCACGCGGCCTGGAGGGCCTGGGCTGGTGGCCCTGGCCGCTGGCCGCGCTGGCGCTCTTGATCGTGATGACAGGCGCCGTCGTGGCCTTGTCGCGCCCGCATGTCAGCAACCTGCTCTACCTGCTGTGCTGCGTGTGCCAGGGCGGTGGCCTGCTGTTTCTGGCCGCCGGCGTGGCCAGCGGCCAGGGCCTGCCCGCGCGGCTGGTGGCGCTGGACATGCCGCTGCGTGCTGCCTTCGACGTCGTCAGCGCATGTGCCGCCCTGCACGCCGTGTTGCTCTATCCGCAGCGCCTGCGCCACGCACGCTGGGCGACCCTGGCGCTGTGGGGACTGGGCGCCGCCGTGCTGGCCGTCGTCGCTAGTGGCAAGGCGCTTTACGGATGGTGGTGGCTGCAGGCGCTGATGCTGGCATGCGCCGCTGCTGGCGTGCTGGTCACGACCTTGGTCCGCCGCGGCTCGCCCAACCCGGTGGCCAGCCTGGCCACGCAGCTGGCCACCGCGGCCTTGTTGGTCATCAGCGTGCTCACGCTTTCCGCCGCGTTCGCGGGCGACATCACACCTTGGTTTGATGCAGTGGTCGTCAGCGCCAGCCTGTGCCTGGCGGGCTTGCTGCTCACGCCCTTTCTGCTGCGCTCGCGCGAGGCCATGCGCGAATTCGTGCTGCTGGCCGGCATCAGCGCGGTGGCGGCGTCGCTGGATGTGCTCTTCATCACCGTCTTCTCCCTCGGGCCGTTTACGTCGCTGACCTTGGTGGTGTTCATCGCACTGGGCCTGTACGCCGCCGCACGCCAGTGGCTCTTTGACAAATTGCTGGCCAGCCAGGCGCTGACCACCGAGCGCATCTTCGAGCAGCTCTACCGGGCCGCGCGCGACGTGCAGGCCCACCCGGAGCGCCATGCGCAGCAGCTCGCCGCCTTGTTGCGTGACCTCTTCGAGCCGCTGGAGGTGCAGCGCTGGCTGCAGCCGGTGTCGCGCTCGCGTGTGGCTGCTGGCGGAGCCCTGCTGCTGGTGCCGGTGCTTGGGCCCGACAGCGGGCAAGGACGGCAAGACCGCAAGGCCTTGATGCTGCGCTATGCGCGCCGGGGCCAGCGCATCTTCACGCGCGAAGACGCGCGGCTCGCCGACCGCGTGGTCGAGCAACTGCGCCGCGCAGTGGCGTACGACCTGGCTGTGGAGCGCGGCCGCAGCGAAGAGCGCCAGCGCATTGCGCAAGACCTGCACGACGACATCGGCGCGCGGCTGCTCACGCTGATGTACCAGGCGCCCAACCCGGAGGTCGAGGACTACGTGCGCCAGACGCTGAAGGACTTGAAGACGCTCACGCGTGGACTGGCCGCCGGCGAGCACTTGCTGTCGCATGCGCTGGCCGAGTGGAAGGCCGACCTGGCGCAGCGCCTGGCCGCCGCGCGCGTGGAGCTCGACTGGTCGGCGCGCTTTGACGACGACTTGCACTTAAACATGGTGCAGTGGTCGGCCATCACGCGCGTGCTGCGTGAGCTCGTCAGCAATACCTTGCACCACGGCCGCGCCACGCAGGTCAACGTGCGGCTGAGTCTGACGGCGCAGGCGCTACACCTTGTGGTGACGGACGACGGCGTGGGGGGCGACCCGCAGGCCTGGTCGCAGGGCCTCGGCCTGGGCGGCGTGCGCAAGCGCGTCAAGCTGCTCGGTGGCCAGGTGCAATGGCGCCAGGGCGAGCCGCGCGGCATCGTCTGCGAGGTGCATGTGGCGGCGTTTATTGCCAAGCCGCCTTCGGCATCGATACTCGGGCCGACGAGCTGATCGACACCCTGATTGACGCACCCCGGCACCCTGGTAGTGGGCCCGATCTCGACGACCCGCATTTCAGAGGACAATACGCGCCTCGACGCAGACCCCCGACGCCTACACGCGTCGACCGCCATGCCCACTCGCCGACCTGTTCCCACCCCTGCCCCAGCTGCCGAGACGGTCGCGCCCAAATTGCGCCAGACCCAGGCTGAATACAGCGCCGCACGGCCGCACGCCGAGCCCGGCGTGAAGCCGATGATGTCGAGCTCGAAGATGTATGTCTGCATTCGCTGCCATGCCAACTTCAAGACCGGCGACGGCAAGCCCGACCCACGCCTGCGTGGCCTGGGCAAGTGCAACAACTGTCTGGGTGT
>JANMMH010000493.1:0-2755 GCA_031373055.1 Rubrivivax sp.
GTGCCGAATCCTTTGAACCCACCTACGGGCTGCGCGTTTCATCCGCACTGCCCGCATGCGAATGCGCGTTGCTCGACTGAGCGGCCGGCGCTGCAGTCGTTTCAGGGCATCCAGGTGGCTTGCCACGCGGTGGAAGAGGGGCGCATTTAGCGCCCGTCAAATGGCGTGCGTATGCGCGTCAGCGCGGCGTTAGCAGGTGTTCGCCAGCAAAGAGCTCCGCGACACTCTCGCGATCGCGAATCAGCTTCACGTGCTCGCCGACCAGCAGCAATTCAGCCCCACGCGGCCGCGTGTTGTAGTTGCTGGCCATGGCCATGGCGTAGGCGCCGGCTGAGAGCACGGCCAGCACGTCGCCGGGCGCGAGGTTCAGCGGGCGGTCATGCCCGAGCCAATCGCCGGACTCACACACCGGGCCCACCACCTGCCAGTTGGTCGACGCGCCCTCGCGCAAACGCACAGGCTCGATGCCCATAAAGGCCTGGTACAGGGCAGGGCGCATGAGGTCGTTCATGGCCGCGTCAACGATGCAGAAATTCTTGCTCTCGCCGGGCTTCAGATACAGCACCTCGGTGAGCATCACGCCGGCGTTGCCCACCAGCGAGCGGCCGGGTTCCAACAGCACTTCGCGATGGCCATGGCCGCGCGCGTCCATGCGCGCCAACATGCGCGACACGAGGTCTTGCGCACTCGGTGGTGTCTCATCGGTGTAGGTGATGCCCAGGCCGCCGCCAAGGTCGATGTGCGTGAGCTTGATGCCGACGGCTTCGACCGCTTCGACGAGATCCAGCAGGCGGTCAAGCGCATCAAGGTAGGGCTCGATCTGCGTGATCTGCGAGCCGATGTGGCAGTCGATGCCGACGACATCGATGCCAGGCAAGCGCTCGGCATGCTGATAGGCGGCCAAAGCCTGTTCATGCGCGATGCCGAACTTGTTGCCTTTGAGCCCGGTGGAGATGTAGGGGTGCGTGCCAGCGTCGACATCGGGGTTGACGCGCAAGCTCACGGCCGCGCGTCGTGACTCGGCCTGCGCGACTTGCGACAACACGTCGAGCTCGCCCAGGCTTTCGACGTTGAAGCAGCGCACGCCCACGCGCAAGGCTTGCGCCATTTCGGCGCGTGTTTTGCCCACGCCCGAAAAGACGATGTGGTCTGCACGCCCGCCGGCCGCGAGCACGCGCGCGAGCTCACCGCCCGAGACGATGTCAAAACCACAACCGGCCTGCGCGAAGGTTTGCAGCACCGCAAGGTTGGAGTTGGCCTTCATGGCGTAGCAGATCAGGTGCGGCCGACCCTGTAACGCGCGCTGATAGGGCGCCAGCGCATCAAGCATGGCAACGCGCGAGTAGACGTACAGCGGCGTGCCGTAGGTTTGCGCAAGGTCGTGCAGCGAGTGGCCATCAAGCAATAGCTCGTCGCCGTGGCGTGACAGATGCGGCGCGCCAGGCAGCGTCATCGTGTACTCGCCGAGGCTGCTTCCGCGGGTGGTTTGGGCAAACTCAGCGCACCCTTTTGCCCGCAGCCCAGCAGCATGGCCAGGCTGCATGCCCCCGCCGCCAACGCTGCAACACGGCGACGAACTACACTCGTTTTTTGCTTGTTTTGCATGCCAAGGATTCTAATGAGCGCAGCCACTCCGACCTCGCCCGCAAGGCTGCCCGACGCCGAGTACAGGCGCCTAACCGACAACGTACTTGCACACATCGAACGCACGGCGGACGCCTGGCTGCAGGCCGACGTCATCGACATCGACACGCAGCGCACGGGTGGCCTGCTGGAGCTTTCGCTGCCCGATGGCAGCAAGCTCATCGTGAATACGCAGCCGCCCTTGCAGGAAATCTGGCTGGCGGCACGCGGTGGCGGCTTTCACTACCGCTGCGACGGTGGGCGCTGGATCGACACACGTGACGGCAGCGAGTTCTTCGACGCCTTGTCGCGTCACGCCAGTGCGCAGGCCGGCAAGCCTTTGCACATTGCTGCGCCGTCGCCGTGATCAGCGCCTGAACAGGTCCAGGATGCTGTTGCGCTCTTGCGCGTCGGGCGCTTGCGGCACCTTGTCTTCCAGGCCCAGGCTGCTGACGCCGCCGCCCTGGCCAAATTCATTGAAGAGCCAGCTGCCGCCGACCTGGACCACGCCTTCAGGCGCTTTGGCTTCTTGCACCGGCACGCCCTTCAGGGCATGCGTCATCAGCTCGATCCATACCGGCAACGCAAGCCCGCCACCCGTCTCGCGGTCACCCAGCTTGCGCGGGTTGTCGTAGCCGATCCACACCACCGCCGTCAGTGTCGGGTGGTAGCCCGCAAACCAGGCGTCCATCGAATCGTTGGTGGTGCCGGTCTTGCCGTAGATGTCGTTGCGCTTGAGCTGGCGTTGTGCGTTGGCCGCGGTGCCTGCACGAGTGACCTCTTGCAGCAGGCTGGTCATGACAAAGGCATTGCGCGCGTCAAGGGTGCGCATCGCTTCGTCCAGCACCACCGGTTTGGTCTCGATCAAGACACGGCCCTTGCTGTCGGTGATCTTGGTGATCAGGCTGGGCGGCACGCGATAGCCACCGTTGGCAAAGACGCTGTAGGCCGTGGCCATCTGCATGGGTGTGACCGAGCCCGCGCCCAGCGCCATGGTCAAGAAGGGCGGGTGCTTGTCGGCGTCAAAACCAAAGCGTGTGAGCCAGCCTTGTGCGAAGTCAGGCCCGATCGAGCGCAACACGCGGATCGAGACCATGTTCTTCGACTTCGCCAGCGCGGTGTGCAGCGGCAG
>JANMMH010000542.1:0-8917 GCA_031373055.1 Rubrivivax sp.
GCCAGCAGGCCCAGCACCAGCATCAAGGCGATGAAGCGCGCCGGGTCGGGGCCCAAGGGCATGGCCAGGCCCTGCACGCCGAGGGCGGTGAACAGCCACAGCACCGCGTAGCCCAGCATGGCCAGCGGCAGGGTCGTCAAGCCTTGTGCGGTGGCCCAGGTGCTGGGTGAACGCTCGCCATGCGCGCGCAGCCAGTCGGCATTGCGTATCGGATACCAGGTCCAGCAGGCCACGGCGCCCACGGCCAGCAGTGCGCCGAGCGCATAACGCCCAAAGTCAGCTGACGGACTTTGCCGCAGCTGCGCCAGCTCACTGTGGTTGACCAGTGCGATGCCGGCCGCGATGACGGCCAGCGGCAACGCCAGTTCACGCCAGCGCAGCACGCCGTCACGCGCGCCGTCGCGCAGGTTGGAGCTGATGGCAATCACCACCGGCAGCGTGCCGATGATGACGGTGGGCAGCGGCCCGCCAGCGTGCTGAATGGCGGCGGCGAGAAAGAGGTAATAGACGAGGTTGCCCACCAGCGAGAGCTTGGCCGCCTCCAGCCAGTCTGCGCGTGTGAGCTGCGCGATGCGCGCGCGGTCAAACCAGGCCAGAGGTAGCGCGATGAGGCCAAAAGCGAGGTAGCGCCCGACACTGAGCAGTGCAGCCGGGTAGCCCGGCAACAGCGTCGGCACGATGAAGACCAAGCCCCAGATGAGGCCGGCGGCCAGAGCGAAGGCAGTGCCTGTGATGAGCGCGGCGCGATGCGGCATGGCCGGCAGTGTCGCCGACAATTCGGGCCGTTCATTGATCCGAGCCACGCTGCCATGTTGTTACGCGCAAGCCTCTTTGCCCTCACGTTTTGCCTGGCCACGGCCGCCACCGCGCCTGCTGGCGCGCAAGCCACGCCGCCAACCGCCGCTGATGCCAGCCAGGCCACCGCCCTGCACGCTCTCTTTGCCCGTTACTGGGAAGAGACGGCCAGCCTGTTCCCCGAGTGGGCGACCTGGCGCGGCGACCACCGTTTTGGCGACCGCTTGACCGACGCCTCGCCCGCCGGCCGCGCCCTGCGCGAGGCCAAGGTACGTGAATGGCTCGCCGCCGCGCGTGCCTTCAGGCGCGAAGCTCTGGGCCCCACCGACCGCGTCTCGCTCGACATGTTCGTCGACATGTTCGAGCGCGACATCGCGATGTGGCCCTTCGAGGGTTGGCGCCACATGAGCCTGCGTTCGCTGTGGGGCTACCAGACGGGCTTCTCCGGGCTCATGCAGGCCGTGCCGGTGAACAGCCCCGAGCGCGTCGAGCAGCTCTTCAAACGCTTCGAGGCCTTTCCGCTGCGGCAGGACCAGGAAATCGCCAGTCTGAAGCTCGCCGTGGCGGCAGGCTGGGTGCCGCCCAAGAGCGTGCTCGAGCGCGTGTTGGATCAGATCGATGGCCAGTTGAGTGCGGCGCTCGACAAGAGCCCGTACTTCGCACCGTTTGAGAAGCTACCGCGCAGCATGAACGAGGCCGAGCGTGCGGCGCTGCAAGCGCGTGGCCGGGACGCCATCACCCGCCAGGTGTTGCCCGCCATGCGCAAGCTGCGCGCCTTTGTGGCCGACGAGGTACTACCCAAGGCCAAGCTTGACGGCGCCTACGCCAACTACCCGCAAGGTGCGCAGGTCTATGCCAAGCTGGTTGAGAACTCGACGACGACCCAACTCACCCCGGCGCAAATCCACGCTATTGGCCAACGTGAGCTGACAGCCCTGCGCGCCGAGATGGAAGGCGTGATGCGCGAGACCAAGTTCGACGGCAACTTCGCGCAGTTCGTGGCCTACCTGACCACCGACCCGCGCTTTTTTCACAAGAGCGCCGAGGCGCTCTTGATGGGCTACCGCGACATCGCCAAGCGCATCGACGGCGAGCTGCCCAAACTCTTTGCCGAATTGCCGCGTGCGCCGTTTGCCATCGTGCCCATGCCCGCGCATCTGGGCAATGCCGCCGAGTACTACAGCGGCCCGCCGCAAGACGGTAGCCGCGCCGGGCAGTTTTTTGCCAACGTCACGGCGCTGAACAAGCGCCCCATCTGGGCCATGGAAAGCCTGGTCGCACACGAGGCCAACCCTGGCCACCACCTGCAAAGCGCGCGCGCCATCGAGCTGCGTGGCCTGCCCGACTTTCGCCGCAACGCCGGCTTCACCGTCTACAGCGAAGGCTGGGCGCTTTACGCCGAGACCTTGGGCGCGGAGCTGGGCCTGTACAGCGACCCGCACCAGCGCTTTGGCTACCTGCAATGGCAGGCTTTTCGCGCCGCGCGTTTGATCGTCGACACGGCTCTGCACACCATGGGCTGGACGCGCCAGCAGGCGGTCGACTTCATGGTCGAGCGCACGGGTGTGGACCGCGAGTTCGTGGAGAGCGAAGTCGACCGCTACATCTCGCTGCCGGCGCAGGCGCTGTCGTACACCATCGGCAAGCTCAAGATCATCGAGCTGCGCGATCACGCCAAGTCCAAGCTCGGCGCGCGCTTTGACATCCGCCGCTTTCACAACGCCGTGCTCGACCAGGGCGCGCTGCCGCTGTCGACGCTGGCGCGCAGCATCGACGAGTGGATTGCAAGCGAGGCTGCTGCGAAGTGACGTGGTACTGCGGGCGGCTGTGAAAGCGGCACACGAGCCACGCGGGGATGCCCTACCCACGGTGCATCCACCACACCCTTGGGCGAGCTATCGACCCACGATGGGACACGCCGCCAGAAGGGGCTGGCCTTTGTCGGGCTCAATCAAGCTAGCTCTTTTCAGGCCACAAGCTACGCAAGGCACTGGCGGGGCTGAGCACCCGTACGCTCTCAACGCGCTTCAAGTCCAACAGGTCGCGGTCACCGCTGATCAGCCAGGCCGCGCCGCTGGCCAAGGCCAGGTGCACGAACTTGTCGTCATCGGCGTCGCGGCTGTGGCGCGATGCCAGCGCGGGCTCGGCCCAATCGGCGACCGAGCTCAAATCGTGCAGCAACAGTCGGCGGTTTTCCATCGACACATAGCGGTCGAACTTGGGGCGCCACAGGCGCGATTCCAGCTCGGTAAAGGTGGCCTGCGAGAAGACGATTCGGCCGTGCTGCATCACGCGGTGATGCAGCCGTGCGGGCACAGAGTCTTGCAACAGCGCGGCACTGATCAACACGTTGGTGTCAATCACCAGCCGCTCAATGGCCATCACGTTCCGGCCATCACTTGTTGACGATCACTCACTGCCCAAAAGTGCGGCCAGCTTGGTAGCCGTCAAGCCCTGGCGCTTGGCGTGGCTGGCGGTTTGCGTCATGGTGTTTTGCAGGCGATCAGCGAAGAAGGCGCGCATGGCTTCGTAGTCTTCGGCCGAGACCATCACGCCCACAACCCGGTCTCGCCGGGTGACGCGCACCGGGCCCTTCTGGGCACGGTCGATGAACTCGCCAAAATGGGTTTTCGCATCGTTGGCAGTGACGGTTTGCAGGCTCATGGTGGGTAGGTAGGCGGTGAACAGCCAGTGTAGCGGAATCGGCCGAATCGTTCGATTCGGCCGACTCGTTCGATTGAGTTAGGCTTCGCCCCAACACCGCCAGCCGGAGCGCCCCATGACGTATCTCTTGGCCCTGGACCAGGGCACCAGCAGTTCACGCAGCATCGTCTTCGACGCCAGCGGCCACATCGTGGCGATAGTGCAGCGGGAATTCCGCCAGATCTTTCCGCAGCCGGGCTGGGTCGAACATGACCCGAACGAGATCTGGCAAAGCCAGCTGGCCACGGCGCAAGAAGCGCTGGCCAAGGCCGGACTCAAAGCACACGACATTCGCGCCATTGGCATCACCAACCAGCGCGAAACCACGGTGGTGTGGAATCGGCGCACGGGCCAGCCCATCCATTCGGCCATCGTCTGGCAAGACCGCCGCGGCGAGCCGCTGTGCGCGCAGTTGCGTGAACGCGGCTACGGCGAGACCATCCGCCAAAGCACCGGCCTCGTGGTCGACGCGTACTTCTCGGCGACCAAGCTGCGTTGGATCCTTGACCACGTGAGCGGCGCGCACATCTTGGCCGCGCAAGGCGATCTCGCCTTCGGCACCGTCGACAGCTGGCTTATGTACAAGCTGACCGGCGGGCGCGTGCACGCCACCGACGTGAGCAACGCCTCGCGCACGATGCTCTTTGACATCCGCCACAACGCCTGGGACCCCGAGCTCTTGAAGCTGCTGCACGTGCCCGCCAGCGTGCTGCCCAGCGTGCACCCATCGAGCCATGTTTACGGCGAAACCGACGCTGGACACTTCGGCGCGCCGATCGCCATTGCCGGTGTCGCCGGCGACCAGCAAGCTGCCCTCTTCGGACAAGCCTGCTTCAAAGCCGGGCTGGCGAAGAACACCTACGGCACGGGCTGCTTCATGCTGATGCACACGGGGGGCGAATTCCACAAGTCCACGCATGGCCTCATCACCACCGCCGCCGCGCAACCCGGCGCCACGCCGGAATACGCACTCGAAGGCAGCGTCTTCATCGGCGGCGCGGTGGTGCAGTGGCTGCGTGACGGCTTGAGCGCCATCCGCAGCAGCAGCGAAGTGCAGGCCCTGGCCGAGAGTGTGGCCGACAGCGGCGGCGTGATGATGGTGCCGGCCTTCACCGGTCTGGGCGCGCCCTATTGGCGTGCCGACGCGCGCGGCGCGATCCTCGGGCTGACACGCGGCACGACCATGGCGCACATCGCGCGCGCGGCGCTGGAGAGCATCGCCTTTCAGAGTGCCGCACTCTTGCAAGCCATGGTCGCCGACACCGGCGCGGTGAGCGAGCTGCGTGTGGACGGCGGCGCGTGCGTGAACGATCTCTTGATGCAGTTCCAGGCCGACCTGTTGGGCATCCCCGTGGTGCGGCCTGCGGTCACTGAGACCACGGCCTTGGGCGCGGCCTACCTGGCCGGCCTGGCCACGGGTGTGTACAGCGGGCTGGACGAGCTGGCGGCGCAGTGGCGTGTGCAGCGCCGCTTCGAGCCTGCGATGCCGCGTGAGCGTGCAGTCGAATTGATGGGGCAATGGCAGCACGCGGTGCGCCAAGTGGTGGCGATTTAACGCCACAGCGCTGACGCTCGCGACCACGAAAAAGCCGCCCCTGAGGCGGCCTTTTTCGTGGTGATTCTGCGGGCTATTTGTGCCGGCGGTGCATCACGATGCCGGCGACCACGGCCGCCAGCGTCACCAGGGCCCAGCTGCCGGGTTCGGGGACTTCACAGTTGGGCCCACAAGGCTGCCCCCAGGCCAACCACGGTGTCATCGCCGCCAACGCCACACCCGCTTTCAAACTCCAATCCTTCAAGGTCAATGACATGTTGAGACTCCTTGCGTCGGAGACCACTCCGAGAGGCGCAGCATCCGCCCGAGATCGGTGTTTTGTCAATCACCTCTTCGGGTGGCCGACCAGGGCTGATGAGGCCCAGCCGCTCAGCGCGGCGTGGCCGGCGGCACGGCGCCCAAAGTGTCGCTTTCCAGGTCCAAAGCACTCAAGCGCACCCGCCGCGCGTCGGCAGGCCATGCTGTGGCCGACGCCATTGCCGCCTTGAGGTCGACGCTGACAACGGTGCGCAGCGCGGCCGCCGCCCAATGCCGCGCCGCGTAGTCGCGCACTTGCTCGGGCGTCACGGCCAGCACCTCGTCGGCATAGCGCGCCAGTGCATCGAGTGGCCGGCCCTGGAGCCAGCTGCTCGCGACCATTGCCGCCAGCCCCGCCGTGGTGCCCAGCTGGCGGGCGAAGCCGCCCACCAGCGTGGCCTGGCGCGCCAACAACTCGGTACGCGGCACGCTCTCACGCGCCACGCCCAGCACCAGCTCGCGCATGAGTGCGGCCACCTGCGCGGCGTTGGGGTGGTCGGTCTGCACCTGCGCGCTGAACATGCCGCCGCTGCGCTGCGATTCACCGCCACCAAACGCGCCGTAACTCAGCCCGCGTTTGATGCGGATCTCCTGGTTCAGCCGCGCCGAATAACCACCGCCCAGCACGGCGGCGGCGACTTCGGCAATGCGGCGCTCGGGCGCATTGACCGCCGCGAATGGTGCGGCCAGCACCACGCCACTTTGGCCGCTGCCGGGCATGTCGATCAAGAACGTGGCCACGTCGCTGCTGTGCGCTGGCGCGGGCAAGGCCAGCGCGGTGGCCTTGCCCTGCCAGCCGCCGAAGCTGCGCGTGGCCATCAAGAGCGCCGCATCGATGCTGATGTCGCCGGCCAGCACCAGCACGGCCTGGTCGGGTTCATAACGCTCAAGATGAAAGGACTGCAACTGCTCGCGCTTGATGCGCGTCAGGCTCACCATGGTGGCCGACGCGCCATAGGCGCCGGCGCCCCAATAGGCACGCCGCGCCGCCATCGCCGCCACATCACCAGGTGCAGCCATGCTCACACGCAGCGCGTCGAGCATCTGCGCACGCTGGCGCTCAAGCTCGGCGGCTTCAAAGAGCGGCGCACGCACCAGGTCGGACATCAAGTCCAGCGCGGCGGCCAGCTTCGGTGTGGTCACGGTCATGGCCAGATTGCTCTGCTGCCAACCAGCGTTGACGTCGAGCGCGCTGCCCAGCGCTTCGGCCTCGCGCGCGATCTGCGTGGCCGAGCGTTGGCTATCGCCACGCATTGCGCCTTTGGGCAGCAAGGCGGCGGTGAGTACCGCCAAGCCGGCCAGGCCAGGCGGGTCGGCCTCGCGACCGGCGCGCTGGTGCAGCGACGCTGTGACCAAAGGCAGGCCGGGTCGTGTCACGACCAACACCTGCAGGCCATTGGCCAAGCCTTGACCCTGCACGGTGGGCACGCGCAGTGGCGGCGGCGCGCCAGGCTCGGGCGGCGCATCGACGCCAGGTGTGGCCGCACGCAGTGAGCGTGGCGCCCAGCCCACCAGCGCACTGCCCGCCATGCCCCAACCCAGCCAGTGCCTACGCTGCATGCCTCAGCCTTGCTTGAGGTAGTGCACGTTGACGCGCTTGGTGCCCAGCACATAGCGCTGCAACACACGGGTGACATCGGCAGCCGAGACGGCTAGCAGCGCTGGCAATTCGCGCTCAACTTGGCGCGCGTCGCCATGCAACACCATAGCCTGGCCCAGCGCGGCGGCGAGCCCGGCGGGCGTTTGCCGGCGCACCAGCGCGGCGGTGAGCAGCTGGGTGCGCACCTTGTCGAGCTCGGCCTCCGGCACAGGCCCACGCGCCAGCCGCGAAATCTCAGCCAACAGCGCACGCTCGATGTTCGCCAGCGACGCTTTGCCGGCGGCAATGGCATACGCCACCAGCATGCCGGCGTCGGCGCTGAGCTCGGCCGCAAAGCCCGCCGTTTGCGCTAACTGCTGGCGATAGACCAAAGCCTCGTTCATGCGCGAAGACTCGCCCGCCGACAACAGCGCCGAGGCCAGACGCAGGGCGGCGGCGTCGTGATGTGTCAGCGCCGGCCCCTGCCACAGCAGTGCTACGGCCGGCAGCGGCACATTGGGCGCGCGCAGGGTCACGCGCTTGTCGGCGCGGCGTTGCGGCTCGGTCACCGTCAACCGAGGCAAAGCCGTGCCGGGCCGCGCCAGGCCTGCAAAATAACGCTCAACCCACACGTCAAGTTGCGCCGGTTCAAAGTCACCCGCCACCACCAGCGTGGCGTTGTCGCAGCGGTACCAAGTGGCGTGGAAGGCGCGCACTTCGGCCAGCGTGGCGCGATTCAAATCGTCGATGCTGCCGATGACTGGCCGCCGGTAAGGGTGGCGCTCGTAGTTCAGCGTCGGCAGCGCGTGGAAGAGCCGCCCATACGGGTCGGCCAGCACGCCTTGGCGAAATTCTTCCTTCACCACCGAGCGTTCGCCGTCGAAATGCGTCTGTTCAACTTGAAGGTTAGACAGGCGCTCGGCTTCAGCCCACAACAGCTGCTCCAGATGGTTGGACGGCACCTCGTTCTGGTAGACCGTGAGGTCTTCGGAGGTATAGGCGTTGTTCTGCCCGCCCACGTCTTCGGTAAGACGGTCAAAGGCTTCGCTGGCGAGGTGGCGGGTGCGTTTGAACATCATGTGTTCAAACAAATGTGCGAAGCCAGAGCGGCCCGGGGGGTCGTTTTTGCCGCCCACGCGGTACCACATCTGAACGGCCACGGTGCCCGCGCTGGCATCGGCCACGGACAGCACCTGCAAGCCGTTGGCCAGCTGGCGCTGGCGCACCGGCAGGGGCGCCAGCGCCAGCATCAGACTTAGACCGCGAAGTCCCTAAGCGACTTGCCGGCAGCCAGCGCGTCACGCAGCCACTGCGGGCGCGGGCCGCGACCGACCCAGGTGTTGCCACTGGCGTCGCGGAACCTGGCCGCTTTGTTCGACTTGCTGGGCTTGCTGGGCTTGGCAAAGGGCGAGGCCGCCGCAGCAGCCTTCTTGGCACCAGGCTTGGGGCCGGGCTTCTTCTTGCCACTGCCTACCGGGCGGCCGGGCTTGCGGCCAGGTTTGGCGCCAAGACCCAGGTCAGAAGCACTCAGGCCGTAGGCGGCAATGGCCTCTTTGATGCGGGTGATAACGCCACTGATTTCGGCGTTCTTCAGGCGTTCAGCCTCAACTTTGAGTGCTTCGATCTGTTTAACGATGTCTGTATAGGATTTGCTCATGGGGTGTCCTGATGGTGTCCACTCCTGTCCCGCTCGAGGTGGCGGGTTTCGGCACCGTGATGTGTTGAAAGAAGAATTGTCGAATTGACTGCCCTGACTAAATTCATTTGAATTCATGCGAACTCAGCTCAATTCGACAGGGCGCGACCATATCACAAGACTTCTGCTGTCTCAGTTGTCAGTTGTTCACACGGGCCGGGTTGCTAATTCTTCAAATACACGTACTGCCCGGACCTACCCAGTATTCAATCGGCCCACTTCGTCGGCCCGATACACTGCACCCCGTGGAAACCAAATGGCTGGAAGATTTCGTCAGTCTGGCGGAAACGCG
>JANMMH010000554.1:0-15156 GCA_031373055.1 Rubrivivax sp.
ACCAGCAGGCCGGCCAGCGACTGCTTGGGCGTGATGCCGAACTCGGCCGCCTGCTTGATCGAGTTGGTGGTATCGGTGCCGGCATTGGCCAGGCCGATCACCTGCGCCCCGGAGGATTGCGCCTTGAGCAGGAAGGACGAGAAGTCGGTGCCCGGGAACGGGTGGCGCACGGCGCCCAGCACCGTGCCGCCGTTGGCCTTGACCACGTCGCTCGAATCTTTCTCGAGCGAATGGCCGAAGGCATAGTCAGCCGTCAGGAAGAACCAACTTTTCCCCCCCTGCTTGACGACCGCCTTGGCGGTGCCGTTGGCCACCGCGTAGGTGTCGTACGTCCAGTGCACGGTGACGTCGTTGCAGTCCTCGTTGGTGATGCGCGTTGACGCCGCACCCGAGATCAGCGCGATCTTGTTTTTCTCCTTGGCGATCTTCATCACCGCCAGCGCGGTCGAGGTCGTCACCAGCTCAGTCACGACATCGACCTTGTCTTTCTCGAACCATTCGCGCGCCTTGTTCGACGAGATGTCGCCCTTGTTCTGATGGTCGGCCGAGACCAGCTCGATCTTGAACGTG
This sequence comes from Rubrivivax sp., assembly GCA_031373055.1. GTDB lineage: Bacteria > Pseudomonadota > Gammaproteobacteria > Burkholderiales > Burkholderiaceae_C > Rubrivivax. The sequence continues at coordinate 571 of JANMMH010000554.1, forward strand.
GGCTTTTCCTTGGCGATGAAGTCGTCGATCGCCATCTGTGTGGCCAGCACCGCGCCCGCGCCCGACAGGTCCGAGTAGCTGGCGGACATGTCGGTCAGCACGCCGATGCGCACCGCGTTGTCCGACACCTGGGCTGACGCTGGGCCAAAGGCGGCAGCCAGCGCCGTTACGAGGCTAAGGGTCTTGAGTTTCATGGTCGTCTTTCGGAGTGGTTGAGTCGTGAAAAAAAAGGGGAAAAAAGTGGTCCGAGCTGCGGCTCAGACGCCCAGCAGCTCATGCAGCATTTCGGTCTTGGCCTCGAGTTCGTGCTTCTGCACGGTGGCGACGATGCGGCCGTGTTCGAGCACGTAGTGGCGGTCGGCCAGGGGTGCCGCAAAGCGGAAGTTTTGCTCGACCAGCACGATCGTGTAGCCGCGGCTCTTGAGCAGGCGGATCACCTCGCCGAGCTTCTTCACGATCACCGGGGCCAGGCCTTCGGTGATCTCGTCGAGCAGCAGCAGCCGCGCACCGGTGCGCAGGATGCGCGCCATCGCCAGCATCTGCTGCTCGCCGCCCGACAGGCGCATGCCCGGGCTCGTGCGACGCTCATGCAGGTTCGGGAAGACCTTGTAGATCTCGTCGAGCGTCATGCCGCCGCTCTTGACTTCGGGCGGCAGCATCAGGTTCTCTTCGGCCGTCAGGCCCGAGAAGATGCCGCGCTCTTCCGGGCAGTAGCCCAGCCCCAAGCGAACGATGCGGTGCGGCGTCATGGCGGTGACCTCGGTGCCGTGGACCATCACAGAGCCGCTGCGTCGCCCGACCAGGCCGAGGATGGCCTTCAGCGTGGTCGATCGCCCAGCGCCGTTGCGCCCGAGCAGGGTCACCAGCTCGCCTTCATTCACCTGCATGTCGATGCCGTGCAGGATGTGCGACTCGCCATAAAACGCATGCAGGTCGGCGATGCGCAGAATTTCCTTGCCCTGCGCACTCATGCTTCGACTCCCACATAAGCTTCAAGCACGCGTGGGTCTTGCGATACCACGGCGTAGGTTCCTTCGGCCAGGATTTGCCCGCGCTGCAAGACGGTGATCACGTCGCTGAGCTTCTCGACCACCGACAGGTTGTGCTCGACCATCAGCACGGTGCGGTTTTTCGCCACCTTGCGGATCAGGTCGACGACGCGGTCGACGTCTTCATGGCCCATGCCCTGCGTCGGCTCATCGAGCAACATTAGTTCGGGGTCCAGCGCCAGCGTGGTGGCAATCTCGAGGGCGCGTTTGCGGCCATAGGGCATCTCTGCGGCCAGCGTGCGCGCGTAGTCGATCAGGTCCACCGCTTCGAGCAAGGCCATTGCGGGCTCGTTGAGCTGGCCCAGGCTGCGCCCCGAACGCCAGAAGTGAAACGAGGTGCCGAGCTTTCGTTGCAAGGCCACGCGCACGTTTTCCAGCGCGGTCATGTGGCCGAAGGTGGCCGAGATCTGGAAGGAGCGGATGACGCCGCGCCGGGCGATTTGTGCCGGCTCCTCATTCGAGATGTCATGGCCGTTAAAGTGGATCGTGCCCTTCGTCGGCTGCAGGAATTTGGTCAGCAGGTTGAAGACCGTCGTCTTGCCCGCGCCATTCGGCCCGATCAGCGCGTGGATGTTGCCGCGCTTGACGTTCAGGTTCACGTCCTGGACGGCAGCGAAGCCCTTGAATTCCTTCGTCAGACCTTGTGTCTTGAGGATGATGTCGTCGGCCATGGTGGGTCCTCAGGCGTCGATGGCAGAGGCCGAATGCAACTGCTCGCGCAGCACGAACTTCTGGATCTTCCCGGTCGAGGTTTTCGGCAGCAGGCCGAAGATCACCTGCTTGGGCACCTTGAAGCGAGCCATCTGGGCGCGGCAGTGATCGATGATCTCGGCCTCGGTGGTGGTGGCACCCATGCGCAGTTCGATGAACGCCGCCGCCACCTCGCCCCACTTCGCATCCGGCTTGGCGACCACCGCCGCCACCAGCACATCGGGGTGGCGGTAGAGCACTTCTTCGACCTCGACGCTGGAGATGTTCTCGCCGCCCGAAATGATCACGTCCTTGCTGCGGTCTTTGATCTTGACGTAGCCGTCGGCCTCGATCACCGCCAGGTCGCCGGTGTGGAACCAGCCGCCGGCGAAGGCCTCCTCGGTGGCCTGGGCGTTCTTCAGGTAACCCTTCATCACGAGGTTGCCGCGGAAGAAAATCTCGCCCATCGTCTCGCCGTCGGCCGGCACCGGCCGCAGCGTTTGCGGGTCGAGCACGGTGATGGTTTGCTGCATCGGTGAGGCCACGCCCTGGCGCGCGTTCATGCGGGCGCGCTCGCTCAAAGCGAGTCCCGCCCATTCAGGCTGTGGCGCGCAGACGGCTGCCGGGCCGTAGGTCTCTGTCAGGCCATAAACATGGGTGATCGCGATGCCGATGCGCTCGCAGCCTTCGATGATCGCCGCCGGTGGCGCAGACCCGGCGATCAGGCCGTCGATGGTGTGTGTGATGCCGGCGCGCTGCACGTCGGGCGCGTTGATCAGCAGCCCAAAGACGATGGGTGCCGCGCACAGGTGCGTCACCCGGTGCTCGCGGATCAGCTCGAAGATCACAGCTGTGTCGACCTTGCGCAGGCAGACGCTGGCGCCGGCTTGCAAGGCCATGGTCCACGGGAAGCACCAGCCGTTGCAATGGAACATCGGCAGTGTCCACAGATAGACCGCGTGGCGCGGCATCGCCCAGGTCACGGCGTTGGAGACGGCATTCAGGTAAGCACCGCGGTGATGCGTGACGACACCCTTGGGGTTGCCGGTCGTGCCCGAGGTGTAGTTCAGCGCGATCGCATCCCACTCGTCGGCAGGCAGCTGCCAAACGAAGGCCGGGTCGCCATGGGCGAGGAAGGTCTCGTAGGACACGTCGCCGAGCGCCTTGCCCTCGGGGGCTTCCTCGTCTTCGACCTCGATCACGAAGGGCCGTCGCTCACCGACCATCGCCAGGGCTTTTTCCACCACGCCGGCGAACTCGCGGTCGGTCAGCAGCACCTTGGCTTCGCCGTGCTGCAACATGAAGGCGATGGCCTCGGCGTCCATGCGGGTGTTGAGTGTGTTCAGCACCGCACCGGTCATGGGCACGCCGAAGTGCGCCTCAAACATGGCCGGCACATTGGGCAGCATCGCCGCCACCGTATCGCCCGCACTGACGCCGCGTTGCTTGAGCGCACTGGCCAAGCGGCGGCAGCGGGAAAAGGTGTCGCGCCAGGTCTGGCGGCGCGAACCGTAAATCACTGCCGTGCGATCCGGATAGACGCTGGCCGAGCGTTCGATAAAACTCAGTGGCGACAGTGCCACGAAGTTGGCCTCGTTCTTGTCCAGGCCAAGCTCATACGGGTTGGTGCGCGTCATCGGGTCTCCTGCCTAGACGTAAGCATGCAGGGCGACTGTTTCACCGGCGCCGTCGCAATGTGACGAATGATTGCGTCGACCTGGTCGCATGCGCGCCGGTGCGAAGATCCGGGTCGTGAGCGACTCCTTCGCCAAACCCGCAGACGACCGCTTCAGCCGCTACGAATCGCTGCGGGCGGCGCTCGACCTGATCGACCAAGGCTTCACCCTGATCGACCGAGATCTGCGTTTTGTGGCCTGGAACAAGACCTTCTTTCGGCTGCTCGGCTTCCCGCCCGAGATGGGCTATGTCGGCGCGCCGTTCGAGAGCTTCATTCGTTACAACGCTGAGCGCGGCGAGTACGGCAGCGGCGACCAGCAGGCCCATGTCGACGATCGCCTGCGCACCGCGCGTACCTTCGCGCCGCATGAGTTCGAGCGCACCCGGCCCGACGGCACGGTGTTGCTCGTGCGCGGTGTGCCGGTGCCGGGGCACGGCTTCATGACGCTGTACTCCGACATCACGGCGCGCAAGCACGCGCAAGCCCAGATCCGCGAGCACAACGTGCTGCTGGAAACCCGCGTCGCCGAGCGCACAGCCGAGCTGCGGCGCAGCGTGGCGCAGATGCGGCTGATCACCGACTCGATCCCGGCGCTGATCGCCTACTTCGATCGCGATGGCGTGTACCGCTACATCAACCGCGGCTACCACGACTGGTTCGGCCTGGACACCGCCAACCCCGGTGCGGCGAGTGCGATGGAGTCGCTTGGCGCGGCCAGTGGCGCCGCCCTGCGGGCCCACCTGGCGCGCGCGCTGGCGGGCGAGGCGGTGACCTACGAGTACGAGACGGCCTTGGTCGGCGGGCGCCGCGTCGATGCGCGCACGACGCTGATCCCCGAGATCGGCGCCGACGCCACTGTCGCCGGTTGCTTCGAGCTGACCTTCGACATCAGCGAACAAAAGCAGGCGCAGGCGATGCTGGTGCAGGCGCAGAAGATGGAAGCGCTGGGCCAGTTGAGCGGCGGCATGGCGCACGATTTCAACAATATCCTGACCGTCATCATCGGCAACCTCGCAGCACTCTGCGATGCCCGTGGCGACGATGCGACGGTGTCCGAGTTCGCCCAAGCTGCTGTTGATGCCGCCCGGCGCGGCGCAGAGCTGATCAAGGGCCTGCTGTTGTTTGCGCGCCAGCGCCCGCTCGAGGCGCAGGCTGCCGATGTGGCACCGCTGATCGTCTCGGTCGGCCGCCTGGTGCGCCCCTCGCTGCCCGAAAGCATCCGGCTCGACATCCACGGCGGTGACGCGCCGCTGTGGACCTGGATCGATGCGCACCAGCTTCAGAACACGCTGGTCAATCTGATCCTCAATGCGCGTGACGCCACGCTGCCCCAGGGTCGGATCGGCGTGCACGCGTCGCTGCAAACGCTGGGCGCGGCGCGCGCGACGGCGCTTGCGGCCGAGCCGGGACCGTATGTCTGCATCAAGGTCAGCGACGACGGCAGCGGCATGGACGCGCAGACGCTAGCGCGGGTGTTTGAACCCTTCTTCACCACCAAGCGCTCAGGGCAGGGCACCGGCTTGGGGCTGGCGATGGTCTATGGATTCGTCAAGCAGTCTGGCGGCGCGATCGGCATCGAAAGCCAGCTTGGCGCGGGCACGACGGTCACGATCTGGCTGCCGGCGAGCGAGGCCTGCAGCGAACTGCCGTCGCCGACCGAACTGAGCCATGACGGCATGCCCGGCGAGCGCGGGCTGGCGCTGTTGGTTGAGGACGACCCGGACGTGCGCAAGGTGGTGCGGCGTTTGCTGCTGGAGCTCGGCTTCGCAGTGATCGAGGCCGAGAACGGCAGCGAGGCGATGCAGATCCTGGATCAGACGCCGGGCATTGCACTGCTGTTGTCGGACGTGGTCATGCCTGGCGGCGTCGATGGCCGGGCGTTGGCAGCGCATGCGCGCGAGCACTGCGCTGTGCTGCGCGTGGTGTTGATGAGCGGCTACGCGCCCGACGGGGTGCAAGCCAGCGGCGTGCCGATGCTCGCCAAGCCGTTCACCAAAGCGCAACTTGCCAGCTTGCTTGGGGACAGACCCGCGTGAACGCGACGCAGCCGCGTGCAGGCACGCCGACGCCGGCGCCGCTGATCTTTGTCGTTGAGGATGACGATGCGATCACCAAACTGGTGGTCGCTGCACTGCACGAGTTCGGCTTTGCCACCGACGCGTTTCGCACGGGCGCGGCGTTGCTGCGGCGCCTGCAGACGGAGCAGCCCGAGCTGTGCATCGTCGATCTCGGGCTGCCCGACATGGACGGCATCGAACTGGTACGCCAAGTCGCTGCGGTGTCGAGCAGCGGTGTGCTGATCCTCACCGGCCGCGGCCATACCTTTGATCGCGTGATGGGCCTGGAGCTGGGCGCCGACGATTACATGGTCAAGCCCTTCGAGCCGCGAGAATTGGTGGCACGGGTGCGCAGCATACTGCGCCGGCGCGCCGGCGGGGGAGGCAGCGCGCCTGGGCCGCAGCGCCGCCACGCAAGATTCCTGGGCTGGAGCCTCGACTGCGCCGCCAACGTCCTGCGCGCTAGCGACGGCAGCGAACATGTGCTCGGCACCGCCGAGACGCAGGTGCTGCGCGCCTTTGTCGACCGGCCCAACCAGATCCTGACTCGCGAGCAGCTGGTCGGTCAGCGCGACTTGTCACCTCTGGATCGCAGCATCGACGTGCGCATTTCGCGCTTGCGCCGCAAGCTCGAGAGCGACCCGCAGAACCCGAAGATCATCAAGACCGTCTACGGCGCCGGCTACATGCTCTGCGCCACCGTGACCTGGTCTTGATCGACATCGGCCAACACATCAGCCTGTCGGGTTCCATACCGAGACGGTGACAGCGGCATGGCGAATCTGAATACAGCCTACATCCACCTCACAACACTACGAGCGCGCGCTCAAACCCCGCAGCGCTTGACGCGACGTTGACAGACCCTGTTCGACGATGCTGGCCTTCCACGCATCGGTGTCGGTATAGAACGCATCACGCACTTGGCGTTTGATGGCGCGATGCTGGGCGAGTCCGGCTTGCGGATGGTTTTGCAGCCACTGGTCGGCGCGCAAGGCGTTGATCACCTCGTGCACAGGCACCGTGCCGAATTCCAGCGCCATGCCGGTGTACTGCGCCTGCGGGCATTCTTCGTAAGCGGCGTTGCACATCAGGCCCGAGAGCAGCGCTGAGCTTGACGAGCCGTCGTAGATCGACGTCACCTGCGCACCCCACCACTGGCGCGCACGCGCTACTGCCGCCGCGTCGTTATGGCCGGCAAAGATGATCTCGCCGTGGCCATTGGGGCCCAGGCCCGTGTGCACGTCGATCCAGCCCAGCCGCGCGCAGCGCCGGCCATGCTGTTGCAGCACGCGGCGCAGCGTGTGCTGGCTCCAGGTGGGCGCCGTGCCGCCAAAGAACAGGCCGTCGGCATGGCGGTACTGGCCGCCGGTGACGGCCGCTTGCAAGCCACGTGGGCCATGCTCGGTAGCGAAGGCCGCGAGCACGGCTTCGTTCTCTGCCGTGGGCGGCCACACGGCCGGCACCAGGGCCGCCGCAATGCGCTCATAACCGTCGTTAGCTGGCAGCGCCTTGCCGAAATCCTGGAAGTTGCGGTTGAGGTCTACGTTCTCGTGCGTGGTGCGCCGCCACCAGGAAAAACCATGCGGGTTCAGCCCATGGATGTAGAGCACGGCCACGCCGGCTTCCTGCACCTGGCCATGCCACGCAGCGTCGGCCAACAAGGCGTTTTGCACGCCCGAGCCGCAATAGCCCTCAACCCCATGGCAGGCGCTGCTGACGACGAGCATGGCTTGCGCGTCGGCCGCGCCAAAGCGGGCCACGTCCATCGCCAGCACCTCGCCGTCGCGCCCGGGCAGCGGGTGCTCATGCGACTGCACCTCCAGCCCCGCCGCGCTTGATGCGGCCAGGAACTTGTCGCGTGCTTCGACGTAGCTCTGGGCGAAGTGCCGCGCTGCGCTCATCGTGCGGTGCCCAGCCAGCGTTCAGCCAAACGAACCCAGGCCGTCGCGCCCAGCGGGATCAGGTCGTCGTTGAAGTCGTAGCTGGGGTTGTGCAGCATGCACGGCCCCAGGCCGTGGCCACCTTCGCGGTGTTCACCGTCGCCGTTGCCGATAAGGAAGTAGCAGCCGGGCTTTTCTTGCAGGAAGAAGCTGAAGTCTTCGGCGCCCATGGTCGGCTCAAAGTCGTGCACGTTTTCTGCGCCCACCACGTCGGCCAGCAAGCTGCGCGCGAAGTCGGTTTCGGGGCCGTGGTTGATGGTCGGCGGGTAGTTGCGGTTGAAGTGGAACTCGCAGGTGGCATCAAATGCTTCGCTGGTGGCGCTGGCGATCTTGCGCATGCGCCGCTCCACCAGGTCAAGCACCTCGGTGGTGAAGGTGCGCACGGTGCCACGCAGCTCGCAGCTGTCGGGGATGACGTTGGTGGCCTCGCCAGCGTGGATCATCGTCACCGAGATCACGGCGGTGTCGATGGGGCGCTTGTTGCGCGTGACGATGGTCTGGAAGGCCTGCACCATCTGGCATGCAATGGGCACCGGGTCGACACCGTTGTGCGGCAAGGCGGCATGCGCGCCTTTGCCGCGGATGGTGATGCGGAATTCGTTGGAGCTGGCGAACACCGGCCCGCTGCGCAGCGCGAACTGGCCCGCCTTCATGCCCGGCCAGTTGTGCGCGCCGAAGATGGCCTCCATCGGGCACTTCTCGAAGAGGCCGTCTTTCATCATCTCGCGCGCGCCGCCGCCGCCTTCTTCAGCGGGCTGGAATACGAGATAGACGGTGCCGTCAAAGTTGCGATGGCGGCTCAGGTGTTTGGCCGCCGCCAGCAGCATGGCGGTGTGGCCGTCGTGCCCGCAAGCGTGCATCTTGCCGGGGTGCTGGCTGGCATGCGCAAACTGGTTGTGCTCGGTCATGGGCAGTGCGTCGATGTCGGCGCGCAGGCCCACGGCGCGCGTGGACGTGCCGTTCTTGACGATACCCACCACGCCGGTTTTGCCCAGACCGCGAATGACCGGGATGCCCCAGTCGGTAAGCGCCTTGGCGATCGTGTCGGCCGTGCGCTCTTCCTGGAAACATAACTCCGGATGGGCGTGGATGTCGCGACGCATCGCGGTGATCGCGGCCGCGTCGGCCAGGATCGATTCAATCATCTTCATACGCTGCACTCCATGCGCCAACGTCGGCGCGGTTGGTATCGAGTCATGTTACGCCGCGCACCGAAGGGCTCAGCGGCGCACACGGCCTTCGGCGGTGAGGATCGTGAGCTCGACAAACTTCGAGCCCGTGTGTTTGGTGGGTGAGAAGTCGACGTAGAAGCCGCCGGTGTTGAAGTCGCGCAAGGCCTCCATGCCGGTGATGAGTGACTCAGAGCTCGGCGCCCCGCCCCGGCGCAGCGCCTCGACCACCACCTTGGCGGCCACATAGCCTTCCATGCTGCTGTAGTTGGGCTCGAACTTGTCGCTGTACTTGGCCTTGCCCGCGGCCAGGTACTCGGTGGCGATGGCGCTGGTGGCGCTGAAGGGGAAGGGCATGACCTGGCTGACGACGACACCACGCGCATCGGCGCCCAGCTCCGTGCTCAAGGCCGACGTGCCGACGAACGAGACGTTGTAGAAGCTGCCGCCAAAGCCGGCCTTGCGCGCTTCGCGAATGAAGGCCGCGCAAGAGCGGTAGGCGCTGATCTGCACGATGGCGTCGGGCTTGGCCTCGACGATGGTTTTTACCGCTTGCGTCACGTCGACCGTGTTGCGCTCGACCGTGCCCAGCGCGGCGGGCTTCAGGCCCAGGGGCAGCAGCGCGCGCACCACGCCGTCGAGCCCGGCTTTGCCGTAGCTGTCGTTCTGGTGAAAGACGGCGATGTTCTTGATGCCCACCGAGGTGAGTTGCTTGACGATCTCGGCGGTCTCGTCGAAGTACGAGCCGCGCACGTGGAAGGCATAGCGATTGAACGGCTCGCGCAGCGCCTGCGCGCCGGTGAAGGGCGCGACAAACGGCGTGCGCCCGGCGGTGGCCAGGGGCAGGGCGGCCAGGCTCGTGGGCGTGCCGATGTAGCCAAAGAGGGCCAGCACGTCGTCGGCGATGAACTTCTGTGTGTTGGCCGCGCAGCGGTCGGGCTCGTAGCCGTCGTCCATGATGCGCAGCTCGACGGGCCGACCTGCCACACCACCGCGTGCGTTGATGCGATCGAAGTAGAGGTCGGCACCGATCTTGAATTGCCTGCCGAGTTCGGCCGCCGGCCCGCTGAACGCGGCTGACTGGCCCAAGACGATGGCGCGGGTTTGAGACCACGCTGGCAGGGCCAGCGACGCGCCCGCGGCCGTGGCGCTTTGGATCAAGGTTCGTCGCAACATCGTGTCGGTCTCAGCGAGCGTGTGCCCATGCGGATGTGGGCGCGATCCCTATGTCATAGTGTATTCATGATGCCCACGCCAACCAGCCCAGCCACGCATGTCGTGCGCGCCACCTGCCCGCATGATTGCCCCGACACCTGCGCCATGCGCGTGACGGTGGAAAACGGCCGCGCCATCAAGGTTCAAGGTGACCCCGACCACCCGCCCACGCATGGCGCCCTGTGCACCAAGGTCTCGCGCTACCCCGAGCGAACTTACCACCCCGAACGTGTGCTCACGCCCCTCAAACGCGTGGGTCCAAAAGGCAGCGGCAGCTTCACTCCGGTGAGTTGGGACGAAGCATTGACGGACATCACGACGCGGCTGCAAAGCATCGCCGCGCGCGATGCGCAAGCCATCCTGCCCTACAGCTACGCCGGCACCATGGGCCTGGTGCAAGGCGACGGCATGGCAGCGCGCTTTTTCCACAAGCTCGGCGCGTCGCTGCTGGACCGCACGATCTGCTCGTCCGCAGGTGGCGACGCGCTGATCGAAACCTACGGCGGCAAGATCGGCATGCACACGGAGTTCTTCACCGAGAGCCGCTTGATCATCATCTGGGGCAGCAACTCGATCGCGTCGAACCTCCACGTCTGGACCTTCGCGCAGCAGGCCAAGCGCGCTGGCGCCACGCTCATTTGCATCGACCCGCGGCGCACCGAGACGGCCGAGAAATGCCACCAGCACATTGCCCTCTTGCCCGGCACCGATGGCGCGCTGGCGCTGGCGTTGATGCACGAGCTGATCCGGCTTGATCTCCTGGACCACGATTACATCGAGCGCTATGTCGACGACTGGCCGCTGCTGCGCGAAAAGGCCCTGGCCTGGCCGCCCGAGCGCGCGGCGGCCGTGTGCGGCAACACGGCCGCCGAGGTGCGCGCGCTGGCGCTGGCGTATGGCTCGACCAAGCCCGCCGCGATCCGCTTGAACTACGGCATGCAACGGGTGCGCGGTGGCGGCAATGCTGTGCGCCTGATTGCCCTGCTACCTTGTCTGGTGGGTGCGTGGAGGCACCGCGCAGGCGGCCTGCTCCTGTCGAGCTCGGGCTGGTTCAAGGCCTTTGTCGACAGCGCCACATTGCAGCGGCCTGACTTGCTGGGCGCGCGTCGCCCGCGCACCATCAACATGTCGACCATTGGCGACGACTTGCTGCGTGAGAGTTCGCCAGGCTACGGGCCGAAGATCGAAGCGCTGGTGGTCTACAACAGCAACCCCGTGGCGGTGGCGCCCGAGAGCAGCCGTGTGGTGCAGGGCTTTGCGCGCGAAGACCTCTTCACCGTCGTGCTCGAGCACTTCCTGACCGACACCGCCGACCATGCCGACTACGTGCTTCCGGCCACGACCCAGCTCGAACATTGGGACGTGCACATGGCCTACGGCCACACCTACGCCATGCTCAACCAGCCCGCCGTCGCACCCGTGGGCCAAGCGCGCTCGAACGCGGCCGTGTTTCGTGAGATGGCCGCGCGCATGGGTTTCACCGAGCCCTGCTTTAGCGACAGCGACGAAGCCATGGCACGCCAGGCCTATCGCGAAGATGCCGTGCCGTGGCAGGATCTGCTGGACAAGGGTTGGGTCAAGTTGCCCTTACCCGACGCGCCGTTTGCGCAGGGCGGCTTCGCCACGTCTAGCGGCCGTGTGCGGGTCAACTCGCCCGCGTTCGGCGTGCCCGATTTCATCGCCAACTATGAAAGTGTGCAGTCGACTCCAGCGTTAGCTGCAGCGTTCCCGCTGGCCATGATCTCGCCGCCGGCGCGCCACTTTCTGAATTCGACGTTCGTCAACGTGAAGAGCTTGCGCAGCATCGAAGGCGAGCCGTTGGTGGAGATCCACCCTGACGACGCTGCACTGCGTGGCATTCAAGACGGCGCCATGGTCGAGATTCGCAACGCACGTGGCCGCTACCGCTGCAAGGCCACGCTCAATGCGCGCGCACGGCCCGGCGTCGTCAACGGCCTGGGCGTGTGGTGGCGCAAGTTTGGTGTGGACGGCAGCAACGTCAACGAGCTCACGCACCAGCGCTTGACCGACATCGGCCGTGCGCCGGCGTTCTACGACTGCCTGGTCGAGCTCGCCCCAGTGTGAGCTGGCGGCGCGCGCTGATCGTGACCAGCCTTGCCAGTGCTGCGCTGCTCGCGGCCGTCGTCGCCGTGTCATGTTTCAGCGCCGGTTGCAGCTCGCTGGGCTACTACGCGCAGGCCGTGGGCGGCCACATGGACATGATGACCCGCGCCAAGCCCGTCAGCACGCTGCTGCAAGACGCCGCTGAGCCCGCACCCCTGCGTGAGCGCCTGGCACTGAGCCAGCGCATCCGCGACTTCGCCAGCAGCGAGCTGGCACTGCCCGACAACCCAAGCTACCGCGGCTACGCCGACCTGCACCGCGGCGCCGTGGTGTGGAATGTGGTGGCCGCGCCCGAGCTCGGGCTAACGCTCAAAACGTGGTGCTTCCCGGTGCTGGGCTGCGTGGGCTACCGCGGCTATTTCGATCGCGCCAGCGCCGACGCCATGGCCGCCGAGCTGCAGCGCGAAGGCTGGGAGGTCAGCGTCTACGGCGTGCCGGCGTATTCGACCCTGGGTTGGACGAATTGGATCGGCGGCGACCCGCTGCTCAACACCTTCATCCACTGGCCCGAGGGTGAACTTGCACGCTTGATCTTTCACGAGCTGGCGCACCAGGTGGCGTACGCGCATGACGACACCACGTTCAACGAATCCTTTGCCACCGCCGTGGAGCGCATCGGCGGCCAACGCTGGCTGAGCACCCGTGCCAGCGACGCCGCACGCGCCGAGTACGCCGACTTCGACGCGCGCCGCAAGAGCTTTCGTGAACTCGCCGCGCGCCAGCGCCAGCGTTTGCTGCAGCTCTACGCCAGCGGCATCTCCGACGATGAAAAACGCCAGCGAAAACTCGAACTCAAAGCACAGCTGCAAGCCGACATCAACGAGCTCAAGACCGGGCCCTGGCGTGGCTTCACCGGCTATGACGCTTGGTTTGCGCGCGCCAACAACGCCAGCTACGCCGTGCAAGCGGCTTACAACGAGCTGGTCCCCGCCTTCGAGCGCCTGTACCAGCAGCAGGGCACGGATCTCACGCGCTTCTACGCCGAGGTTCAGCGCTTGTCCGCATTGCCGCGTGCCGAGCGACGCGCCACACTCGGCGCACTACCCTGAAGGACACATGACATGGCAGACCTGCGCATCCACCGCGACCACAACCTGGGCCTGGCCAAAGCGCGCAAGGTCGCCTGGGAATGGGCCGAGCAAGCCGAGGCCAAGTTCGCCATGGAGTGCACTGTCATCGAAGGTGAATTCAGCGACACGGTGGAGTTCACGCGCTCAGGCGTGAACGGCAAGCTGATCGTGGCAGCCGATCACTTTGACCTGCACGCCAAGCTCGGCTTCTTGCTCGGTGCGTTCAGCAGCACGATCGAGACACAGATTCAGCAGACGCTGGACGATTTGCTCAGCAAGGGCGGCACTGCGCCTGCGAAGAAGGCCGCCGCGAAGAAGAGTGCGGCCAAGAAGTAGTCAGCGTCTGCGCAAACCCAGCCACATTACCGTTGCCACCACCAGCAGCCCGCCACCCACCTGCACCGGCGCGATGGCCTGGCCCAGCACCCACCAGGCCAGCACCAGCGCAAAGATCGGCTCGACGTTCATGATCGCCGAATTGCCCACCACGCCCAGGCGCGGCAGCACGGTGAACATGATGGTGAACGCGGTGCCGTAGAGAAAGGTCAGCGCAGCCAGGCCTTGCCAGCCCGCACCCGTGCGCGGCAGTTGCGGCCCACCTTGGGCCATCACGGCCAAACCGGCGAGCACGGCCACCACGGCCAGCGTGGTGACGGTGCGCACGCGGCCATCCACACCGCCGGCCTCGTGTTGCGTCAGCACCAGCGCCAGCCCAAAGGTCGCGCCCGCCACCAGCGCAAAGACGACGCCCACGCCGATGCGCGACCACTGCCCCGCCGCACCCAGGCCCGAGGCGGCGCCAAAGACATCGAGCGCCAGCGCCAGGCCGACCAGGATCACCGGCATCGCAATCAAGAGCGTGCGCTGTGGCACACGCCGGTACACCACCCAGTCCCAGAACGCCGTCCACAGCGGATAGGTGTTGAAAGCCAGCAGCGCCAGCGCCACCGGCAGCCGCGCCACCGATGAATACAGGCACAGGCTTTGCACGCCGATGAGCAGGCCAATGGCCGGCAGGATCTTGCGGTGCCTGGCCGTGAACTGCGGCCGCACGCCTTGCGCGGCCAGGATCGCTAACACCACCAGTACGGTGACGACGCTGCGGCTGAGCACGGCGGTAGCCACATCGACACCGTCGTTGAACGCGAAGCGCGCCGCGACGTGGTTCGCGCCCATCATCAGCGCGATGAGCAGCAGCGTGCCAAACGCGGCGCCGCTCAAGGCGCGCGTGCTCATCGCGAGGGAGCGCCGCTTACTTCAGCGACTCGATGAGATCGATGTACTCCTGCATCGCCTCACCCTTGGCCTTGCCTTTGACGCCGGCCCAGGCGTCGTACTTGGCGCGGCCCACCATGTCGGTGAAGCCGGGGCGCTTGCCTTCGACATCACCATCGGTGGCCTGCTTGTACAGCGAGTACAGCTGCAACAGCGTGGCGTTGTCGGGTTTCTCGGACAGGCTCTTGCTGGCGGCAACGGCCTTGTCGAATGCGGCTTTGGGGTCGGCCATGGCGTTCACTCCGTTGGGTAAAGTCGGTCTTGACGCTGTGCATGTTACCCAGCATCGTCGGCAGCCCGCCCAACCCACATCCTCTAG
>JANMMH010000555.1:0-2715 GCA_031373055.1 Rubrivivax sp.
AAGGTGCACCACGCTTACGGCAGCAACGGCATCATCGTTGAAGTCGAGATCGCGCTAACGCCCAAGGTAAGCTGGCAGCACACCATCGCGCTCTTCGACACCTACGACGCCGTGCTGCGCTTTGGCCTGGCGGTGGGCGCAGCCGCCGTGCGCCAGCCGCGCGAGATCGACGTCTTCCAGCTCAGCGCGGTGGAGCGCCGCATCACGCCCTACTACGCCGGCCTGCGCGCGCAGCTTGAAGACGCCGACGCGATGTTCGCGCAGGTTTCGCCCGACACCCTGCCCGCCTACGCCGCAATGGTCAAGCACATGGGCGGCCGCCTGGTTGTGCAAGGCAGCGAAGCCGAGCTGCTGGCGCGCGGGCTGCCCTCAGCCACCGAATGCGCCTACAACCACACCACGCTGGAAGCGCTGAAGAGCGACCGCGGTGTCACCTACCTGCAAGTCGCTTACCCCGGCCCGCTGGACCCGGCGCTCGTGGCACGGCAGATGCAGCGCTTCGGTGATGAAGTCTTCATGCACCACGAATTCAGCCAGGCCGCAAACGAGCTCGTGGCCTTCGCGCTGCCGCTGGTGCAGTACTTCGACGAAGCGCAACTGCAAGAGCTAAAGACGAGCTTCGAAGCCGACGGCTGCTGGATCTTCGACCCGCACACGTGGGTGCTGGAAGACGGCGGCATGAAGCAGGTCGATCAAGCCCAGCTCGACTTCAAAAAACTCGCCGACCCGCAAGGCTTGATGAACCCCGGCAAGGTGCGCGCGTGGGACGAGCTGGTGCTGGGCCGCGCGGGCGGTACGCTGTAAGGCGGGCAGCGCTAGATGAAGCTGCTGCTGGTGTACTGCCACCCCGACCCGCAAAGTTTTGCCGCAGCCATCCGCAGCACCGCTGTGCAAGCCCTGCGCGCCGCTGGCCACGAGCTGCACGAGATCGACCTCTACGCGCAAGGCTTCAACCCCGTCTTCAGCGCAGCCGAGAAATCCACCTACCTGAGCGACACCGCCCAGAACATCGCGGGCGTTAGCGCGCACGTGCAAGCACTGCAAGCCGCCGACGGCTGGGTCGTCATCTACCCGACATGGTTCTACGGCGCGCCGGCGATGCTGAAGGGCTGGCTCGAGCGCGTGTGGCTGCCGGGGGTCACCTTCAACATCGCCACGGCCAAGCAGCGCACCATCGGCGGCGCGCTTGGCAACATCAAACTCTTTGTCGGCATCACTACATCAGGCGCACCGTGGTGGTGGCTGAAGTGGATTGGCGACCCCGGCCGCAGCCTCTTCATGAAGGGGCTCAAACCCCTGTACGCGAAAGGCTGCCGCATGACGTGGCTGCAGCTCTACAACATGAACCATGTGACGCAGCAGGACCGCGACGCCTTTCTGGCGCGCGTGAAGCTAACGCTAGAAACACTTTGACAGCACTTTGACGCCTAACGATTCACGTTCTACGGAGACCGCCCCATGACCATTGCCCAACCCCTGGCCGCATATTCAGCCTGGCGCCGCGCCGGCGACCTGGTCTTCCTCTCCGGCGTGATCGCGGTCGACCCCGCCACGTCGACCATCGTCAAAGGCTACGCCGACATCCCCCCCGCCGCGCGCGCGCTGCTGGGCCAAACCGGCGAGTTCTCGACCGACATCAAAGAAGGCCCCATCCTGGCCCAAAGCTGGTTCGTGCTCGACCGCATCCGTGCCACGGTCGAGGCCGCAGGCGGCCAGATGGGCGACGTCTTCAAGCTCGTGCAGTACTTCAAGACCCTCGACCACTTTCCCCACTACAGCCGCGTGAGGAAGCACTTCTTCAAGGGCGAGTTGCCGGCGTCGACGGTGGTGGAGGTGAGCGGCATGTTGCCCACCGCGGACATCCTGGTAGAGGTGGAGGCGACGGCGTATGTGCCGGTGGGGCGGGGGTGAGGGGTGGGCTTGATGCTCCAGTGACCAGCTGCTCTGACTCTTGCCGCTTGCCTGTGACCAACAGCCGATGGCGGCCTTGTGTTCACCACCACCATGGCCGGGTGGCCGGCGACCCCCCGGAACGAGGGGTCAGCATGGCCGTCGCCCCGCATCCGGCAGCGGCGGCGCTGCGTATGGAGACTGGCGGGACCGTCTGCGTCCCGCGCGAGCCACCCTCAACGCAACAACAGGAAGTCAACATGATCAAGTTCCAGAACATCTCACCGCAGGTCCGCAAGTGCGCCCTGGCGCTGGCGCTCGTGGCACCCATTGCCATTGCCGGTCACCTGAACACGTTGCTGAACGCCGATCTCGACGGCCGCCAGGAAGTCAATACGTCCGGCAACACTGCCATCGTCGGCGACCCTAATGGGCGCGGCGAGTTCTACGTGTTCGGCATCGACTCCGTCGGCCCGACCGACAACTCGCGTGTGCTTTGCTACAACCTGCAGGTCAAGCGCATCGCCGAACTCGAACTGGCTCCGGGCAACGGCCGCGCCGCCCACATCCACAAGGGCAAGGCGGGAGAGAACGGCCCCGTGGTCGCCAACCTGGCCTGGCCGCAGGACGGGCAGGCTGCGGACTGCCTGGATGCACGCCTGCGTCCGACGCAGTTCCCCTTGGGCGACAGCGTCGTGGCTGACATCAAGGCCAACCCCGAGGGTTACTACGTCAACGTGCACAACACCGAGTTCCCCGGTGGCGCCGTCCGCGGCCAGTTGCGCGTGGCCAAGTTCTGATGTCCTGAGGGGCCGGCGGTGGCCG
>JANMMH010000597.1:0-14156 GCA_031373055.1 Rubrivivax sp.
CTGGAACATGGCTTCTGCTTGGGCCACGTCCGCCACACCCGCCAGCAAGAAGGGCACCAGGGCCACGGCCTCGGCGCGTGCCACGCTGGCAAAGAGCGCGGCGAAGTCGTCGTTGTACTTGCGGCCGTAGTTGGGCGGCACTTGCATGCCGGCGATCACCACCTTGGCGCCAGCGCGTTTGGCGGCCTGCGTCATGGCGCTCAGGTTGGCCTGCGTCATGGTCAGCGGCAAGCCGCGCAAGGCGTCGTTGCCACCGAGCTCGATGATCACGACGCTGGGCTTGTGTTGCGCCAGAAGTGCGGCCAGGCGCGAGCGTCCGCCCGAGCTGGTGTCGCCGCTGATGCTGGCGTTGACGACGCGCGTGGCGAGCTGCTCACTGGCCAGGCGCTTTTGCAGCAGGGCGACCCAGCCGCTGTCGCGCGCAATGCCGTATTCGGCGGAGAGGCTGTCGCCCACCACCAGCACGGTTTGCGCAGGTGCCGCCAACGCCCTGTTCGCCCTGCTGCTACCGAGAGCCACGAGTGCCAGCGCGGTACAGTGCCCGAGCCAAGCGCGGCGCCCGGCCGCAGCTTCAAGCGCCTTCCAGTCACCATCCATTCGCATGCAAGAACCCATCATCAACGTACAACGCATCAGCAAGCAGGTGGCCGACTCCACCGGGACGCTGACGATTCTCCATGACATCGATTTCACCTTGCGCGCCAAGGAGTCGGTGGCGATCGTGGGCGCCTCGGGCTCGGGCAAGAGCACGCTCTTGTCAATCATCGCCGGGCTGGACGTGCCTAGCAGTGGCAGCGTCACGCTGTGCGGCACCGACCTCTTCAGCCTGGACGAAGACGCACGTGCGGCAGTGCGCTCGCGCAGCGTAGGTTTTGTCTTCCAAAGCTTCCAGCTCTTGGCCAACCTCACGGCGCTCGAAAACGTGATGTTGCCGTTGGAGCTGATGGGTCACGATGACGCGCGCGCGCTTGCACTGGACATGCTGCGCCGCGTCGGCCTGGGCGAACGTCTGAGCCACTAGCCCAAGGTGCTCTCGGGCGGCGAGCAACAGCGTGTGGCGCTGGCGCGCGCGTTTGTGGTGAAGCCTGCCGTGCTGCTCGCCGATGAGCCCACCGGCAGCCTTGATTTCGCCACCGGAGAGACGGTGATGGCCTTGATGTTCGAGATGAATCGCGAGGCCGGCACGACACTGGTGCTGGTGACGCACGACCGCGCGATCGCGGCGCGCTGCGATCGTCAGCTGCGCTTGGAAGCGGGGCGTGTGGTCGACTGAGGTAGGCACTCGTCGAAGGCCTCGAGCTGGCGTGGGCCGTCGCGAAACTCGGCGCTGAGCGCATCGCCCCGAGTTCGCAACTGCGCTTCGAGCTCGCTGTCGACGCCCGCGCCGGGCTCAGCGATGGCATAGGTTTCCATCACTGTGGTGCGCCCCACAGCGGGGTTGGAGCGTACGTAGAGCCGCGCCAGCACTGTCGGCGTGTTCTGCATCAACTGCGCATGCCAGGTTTGCAACGCCGATAGCCCTGCGTCGACTTGTTCGGGCGCGCCATGCCAATAGAAAAAGAGCTGACGCACGCCGTGCGTTGCTAACCTTGCAGTCACGCGGTCTCGGTGGGGATGTCGTAGGGCAGGGCGGCCAACTTCAGGCGTGTACCGTCGACACTTGCGCTGCGCAGTTCACCGCCAGCCGCGGCGATCTTCAGCTCGACAAAGGCCGCGTGCCGCGTGCCCAGGCTGGCCGCCAGCACCACCCTGCCGGCGGGCTGTGTCAGGTCGTCAGCCGCAAACACTTCCTGGCCAGGCGACAGAGGCGTGTTGGCATAAACGACATAGCCGCGCCGCTTCACGGTGCCGCGGTATTGGCTGCGCGCCACGATCTCTTGGCCGGGGTAACAGCCCTTCTGGAAGTTCACGCCACCGACAAGTTCGAAGTTGATCATCTGCGGCACAAACTGCTCGTACGTTGCCGCCACGATGCGCGCGGTGGCGCTGTGCACTTCCAGCCAGCGCCAGACCTCGGGCGCCAATGCCGGCAAGGCCGTGGCGCTGCTGGCTGAGCCGACCCACAGCGCGCGCGGCACACGCTCGTCGCCCAAGCGGGCGTCCGGCAATCGCAGCAAGGTGTCGCCTATAGGCGTGACGATGCGCGACCCCACCGGGTTAGCGGCGAGTGCCGCATCACCCGCCACACCCCAAAGTGCGAGCTCGCCGGTGGCGTCGGTGAGCTTGCATTTCGCGCGCAGCACGAACATCGACAGCCGCTTGAGCACCGCTGCCAGAAGGTCGGCGCTGCACGCTAGCAAGATCTCGTCGGGCGCCGGCCGCCACAGCACAAAGCTGGCTTGCAAGCGGCCCTTGGCCGTGCAGTAGCCCGCCAGCCTGGCGTGCGTGGCGTCGAGTGCCAGCACGTCGTTGGTGAGTTGGTTGTGCAAGAACGTGGCTGCGTCGGCGCCGGCCGCACGGATCACGCCCCAGTCATCAAGCCGGGTGGCGCCTTGCATGGCGGGGTCTGGAATCGGGGAGTCGCTCATGGGCAAATTATCATCGCCCCATGGCGCGTACCTCCGTAGGGCTTCGATGGTGGCTGGCCCTGCTGATGGCCCCCTTGGCGGCCGCCGCAGTGCTGGCCGCCGGCGTGTGGTGGTGGCTGCAAGAGCCCATGTCTCTGACGGCGGCCAGCGTCGAGCTCTCTATCGAAGCTGGCACCACGCCCAAAGAAGTTGCCCAGGCCTGGGTCGACGCTGGCGTGCAGGTGCCGCCCGTGGCCCTGTACCAGTGGTTTCGCTGGTCGGGTGAGGCCAAGCGCATCCGCGCCGGCAGCTACGAGGTGCATGCGGGCGAGACACCTCGCAGCCTGCTCGACAAGATGGTGCGCGGCGACCAGACCCTGCTCACCGTGCGCATCATTGAAGGCTGGACCGTGCGCCAGATGCGCGCGGCGCTCGCCCAGGCACCGCAGCTCAAGCCCGCCACCGCTGCGCTGAGTGACGAGGCGCTGATGCAAGCGCTGGGCGCGGCGGGCGTCGCCGCCGAGGGGCGTTTCTTCCCCGACACCTATGCGTACAGTCCCGGCGTTAGCGATCTCACGGTTTTGAAACGCGCCCACGGTGCGATGGCGCGCAAATTGCCGCTCGCGTGGAGCGAGCGCGCCGCGGGCACGCCGCTGAAGACGATGGACCAAGCCTTGATCTTGGCCTCGATCGTCGAGAAGGAAACCGGCCGTGCCAGTGATCGCGGTCTGATCGCCGGCGTCTTCAGCAACCGCCTGCGAATCGGCATGCCACTGCAAACCGACCCCACAGTGATCTACGGCTTGGGTGAGCGCTTCGACGGCAATTTACGCAAGCGCGATCTGCTGGCCGACACGCCTTTCAACACCTACACACGCGGTGGCCTGCCGCCCACGCCGATCGCCTTGCCCGGCCTGGCCTCGCTGCGGGCTGCTGTGCAACCGCAAGCCACCAAGGCGCTGTACTTCGTGGCGCGAGGCGACGGCAGCAGCGTCTTCAGCGACAGCCTCGCCGACCACAATCGCGCCGTCAACACCTACCAACGAGGCACCTCGAAGTGAGCGCAAGTTCGATCAAGACAGGGCGCTTCGTCACGTTCGAGGGCATCGATGGGGCCGGCAAGTCCTCACACATCGAGGCAGTGGCGGCCTGGCTGCGGGCACGCGGCCATACCGTGCTGGTGACGCGTGAACCAGGTGGCACGGCACTGGCCGAGACACTGCGTGAGCTGGTGCTGCATCAGCCGATGGACGGGTTGACCGAAACGCTGCTGGTCTTTGCTGCCCGGCGCGACCACCTGGTGCATCGCATCGAGCCGGCCTTGCGTCGTGGCGAGACGGTGATCTGCGACCGCTTCACCGACGCGAGCTTTGCCTACCAAGGCGCGGGCCGCGGATTCGATTTAGCGACCTTGTCGACGCTGGAAGCCTGGGTGCAAGAGGGCCGCCAGCCCGACCTCACACTGTGGTTTGACCTGCCCGGCGCCACGGCCGCCGCACGCCGCCAGGCCGTGCGCAGCCCTGACCGTTTCGAACAACAAGACGCCGCCTTCTTCGAGCGCGTGCGGGCGGGATATGCACGCCGCGCGGCGCTGGATGCGCCTCGCTTTGCACGCATCAACGCCGAGCCTGAGCGCAGCGCCGTGTGGAGCCAAGTCCAAGCCACCTTGGAGCAGCGCGCATGGTGGTAGGCCACGACGGCAAGTTGCCGCTGCCCTGGCTGCAAGCCACGCTCGATGCCGCCATGGCGCAAGCGCGCGCGCATGCCCTGCTCTTGCGCGGCAGTGCAGACGTTGGCGCGCTCGAAGCCGCCGTGGTGCTGGCCCAAAGCTGGCTTTGCGAAGGCGGGCAGGGCGGTGCGATGCGCATTGCCTGTGGCCGCTGCGAAGCCTGTCATCTCGTGCAGGCTAAATCCCACCCCGACCTCTTGCTCTTGTTGACCGAAGAGATGCGCCAGCAGCACGGCTGGTTAATGGCGCTAGACAAGGCGGCCAATGCCGCCTCCAGCAGCGGTGACGACGACAAGCCGCGCAAGAAGGCCAGCCGCCAGATCCGCATCGACGAAGTGCGCTGGTGCAACGAATGGGCGTCCAAGACGAGTTCACGAGGTCGCGCCAAGGTCGTGGTTTTGCATCCAGCCGATGTGCTGAATGTGCAGGCCTCCAACGCCCTGCTCAAGACGTTGGAGGAGCCCTCGCCTGGGGTGCGCTTCGTACTGACGACCGCCGACGCCGACGCGCTCTTGCCCACTGTCCGCAGCCGCTGCCAGATGCTGAGCATGCCCGCGCCCGACGCCGCCACCGCGTTGGCCTGGCTGCGCGAACGCGGTGTCGAAGGTGGCGCGGTGTTGCTCGCTGCGGCGGGCGAGCGGCCCCTGCTCGCGCTGAGCTTGCATGCGGCTGGCGTCAGCGCCCAAGTCTGGGCCGAGCTGCCACTTGCTGTCGCCCGAGGTGACGCCAAAGTGCTCTCTGGCTGGCCCTTGCCGCGCGCCATCGACGCCTTGCTGCGCTTGTGCCACGACCTCGCCCGTCAAGCCGTGGGCGGCGCCCCGCGCTTCTTCCCCGCTGCGGCGATTCAAATCTTCAGCGCCGACGCGCATGCGCTGGACGCCTGGCGCCAAAGCCTGCTGCGCGCGTCACGCCATGACGGCCATGCCTGGAACGAAGGCCTACTGCTTGAGTCACTTTGCGCGCAAGGCGCCATGGCCATGGACTCCGGCAACACAGCCGTGCCAGGGCGCAGGGCTACACTGCCGGCATGAACGACCGCGTGCCCATCCGCCCCAGCGCCATGTCCGGCTTGCCCACGGCCGGCGCGGGCTCGCGCCCCAGCGTGATCCAGCTCGTATTTCGCGAGAAGGGTGCGCTGTACGCCGCCTACATGCCCGTGCTGACCGACGGCGGCCTCTTTGTGCCGACCCAGCGCGACTACAAACTCGGCGACGACATCTACCTGCTGCTGTCGCTGCCCGAAGACCCCCAGCGCTACCCGGTGGCCGGCAAGATCGCCTGGATCACGCCGGTGAATGCCTCGGGCGGCCGCACCCAAGGTGTCGGTGTCAGCTTCCCGGCCGACGACAAAACGCGCCAATTGAAACTCAAGATCGAAGAGGTGCTGGGCACCAGCATCGCGTCGTCCAAACCGACGCAAACGATCTGAGTGGCGCGCGCCTGGGGGCGTGCGCTTGAAACCCGCCTGCCGGCGCACCATACATCCACCCACGCGCCATGTACGTTGACTCGCACTGCCATCTGAACTTTCCCGAATTGCGCGGGCAACTCGACGACATCCGCGCGCGTATGGCCGACGCCGAAGTCGACCGCGCGTTATGCATCTGCACCACTCTGGAAGAGTTCGACGGTGTGCATAGCCTGGCCCTGGCGCACAGCAACTTCTGGTGCACGGTGGGTGTGCACCCCGACAACGAAGGCGTGCGTGAACCTAGCGTTGACGACCTCGTGCAAGCTGCCGCGCTGCCGCGCGTGGTGGCCATCGGTGAAACCGGGCTCGACTACTACCGCCTGAATGGCCGCAGCGTGGCCGACATGGCCTGGCAGCGCGAACGCTTTCGCGTCCACATCCGCGCCGCATTGATCACCGGGCTGCCCTTGGTGGTGCACACGCGCAGCGCCAGCGCCGACACCTTGGCGCTGCTGCGCGAAGAAGGGCAGGGCCGTGTCCGCGGTGTCTTCCATTGCTTCACTGAAACGCAGGAGGTGGCCCACGCCGCGCTCGAACTAGGTTTCCACATTTCGTTTTCGGGCATCCTGACTTTCCGCAACGCAGTGGACTTGCAACGCATCGCGCAAGCGCTGCCCCTTGCGCGTTGCCTGATCGAAACCGACAGCCCCTACTTGGCACCCATGCCCCACCGCGGCAAGCTCAACACGCCCGCTTGGGTGCCCCTGGTGGCCGCAAAGTTGGCTGAGCTCAAGGGTCTGCCGGTGGCCGAGATTGCACGTGCCACCAGCGAAAACTTCGAACAACTCTTCGCGCTGCCGCGCTGGGTGAAAGCACTGTGATGGCATTGAATCTGCGACTGCGAAGCTTGCTTTTGTGTGTGTGGCTGGGCTTGGCGGGTGCCGCGCAGGCGGGCGCTTTCGAAGACTTTTTCCAGGCCGTCGCGGTCGACAACGCCAGCGGCTTGAAGAGCTTGCTCGAACGCGGCTTCGACGCCAATGCGATCGACGAGAAGGGGCAGCACGCGTTGTACCTGGCGCTACGCGGCGAAGCCTTTCGCGTTGCCGAGGTCTTGCTCATGCACCCCGGCATCAAACTCGATGCGAGCAATGCAGCCGGTGAAACTGCGCTGATGATGGCCGCGTTGCGCGGCCAGCTCGATTGGATGCGCCGACTACTGGACCGAGGTGCCGTCGTGCACAAGGAAGGCTGGTCAGCGCTGCACTACGCAGCTACCGGTCCTTCAGCAGCGGCCGTGCGCTTGCTGCTGGACCGTGGCGCGCCTATCGATGCTGCGTCGCCCAACCGCAGCACGCCATTGATGATGGCCGCGCAATACGGCAGCGAAGAGTCGGTCGAGCTGCTGCGCCTTCGTGGCGCGACGCTCAGTGCGAAGAACGACCGTGGCCTGACGGCCGCCGACTTCGCGCGGCTTGGCGGGCGTGAGGCGCTCGGCAAGATGCTGGCCGCCGGCGCGCGATAGACCGCCCGTGCGGGCTCATCGTCGTCGGCCAATCGTGTCAGAAGTCGCCTGACAAGCCGCATGGTGCTGCGCCACTTACGCGGCAGGCCGGATGCACCGTAGATTTGCCGATAAGACGTGATGTCACGTCACACGGAGCGCCACCATGGCCCATGAATCAACCAGCCCAAACCCCTTCATGCTGATGACCCACCCGGAGGTCGTGATCGCAGCGATGGAGCGTTCTGAGCGTTTGAGCCAGCTCAACAGGCACCTTTGTCGGCCGCTAGACCGGCATACGCCCATGCCGGCCGAGGGCGCTGAGGCTACGACGATGGATGCGAGCGACGGCGACGTCGATGCTCCCGAGTAGATGAGGACCCATCGCTGCGCTCAGAGCTGCGGCTCTGGCTGTGGCGATGCCTTTTGCGCCGCGGTCGTACCTCGTCGGCACGCGTTAGCGACATTCGCATGTACGACCAGATCGCAGAGAGCAACCAGGCCAGACCGACCACGGTCAGGATGACGATGAGTGCTGTCAAGCCGTCGTCGCGCAGGTGATTCAGCATCGAGCGCATCCACGTTACTTCGGGCTCGCCGTTGACCCAGACCGTGCCGTCTGCCGATGGGGCTGTGCGCGGATCGCTTTGAGCCCAGGGCGCGGATTTTTCGTCAAGACGTGGCGTCTGATCGCGCGTCGATGCGGGGCCGACGGGGCCGGCCCCCAAGAGCTCTTCAGGAATGCGCGTCGGGGTGAACTCAGACGCGCTGGAGGCAGACGCCGCCGGGGCAGAGGCTGACGCTGCGGCGGTGCCGAGTGCGGCCACGTCCCTTGGTTCTGTGGTGTCGATCGTCCTCGGGCCAGGCGCTGGTGGTTGCGCCGCTTCGGTCACTGGTGTGGCGTTGGCAGTGGCAACCCCGAGCGCCAGACTGAAGAGCACACAGCCTCGAATCGTCGATTGTTTGATGTCTACGTGCATCGGGCGAGCATGCCGCAAAAAGGCGATCTGACGACCGGAAAGATGTCGCCGGACCATGGGGGTATGCGTCGTTTGTTGAGCTTTCAGCGCGTGATGTCGGCTAACAATAAACAAGCACAATGTATATTATGTAAAATCCTTGTTGTGCCATGAGTGTCTGACACGTGCATTCACGGCAGCACCCACGACTACGCCGCATCCACCGCCGCCTGCAGTCGAGCGCGCAACTTCACCCTCAAAGCCTCGGGCGCGAGCACCTTGACTTGCTCGGCCTGTCGCAGCAAATCCATCACCAACTCAGTGTCGTCGACGTAAGGCAAACGCAGCACGTAGGAGCCGTCATCCATCCAACGGCCGGTCTGCTGCGGGTGCCACTCCTCGCGGCTGATCCACGCCGCCGCGCGTGGCGTGAAGAGCAACTCAGCCCAATGCCGCTTGCCGCCGGCGTAGATGCCGTAGCCCGCATCCATCTCGGACTCGACCTGTTTCATCGCGACGTTCTTGGCCGTCCGCTGAACCATCGCAGCACTCTCGATGGCGTCGAGCGCGAATCGCCGCAGACCATCCGCGCGGTGGCACCATGCGTCGAGGTACCAGGTGTTGCGGTAGTGCACCAGACGTTGCGGCGAAATCTCGCGATCGCCAACGTCTTGGCGGCCGCGTGTCAGGTAGCGCAGCTGCAAGCGCCGGCGCTGCGTCAATGCGGCGATGATGAGCTCGAAGAATTCACTCGGCACCGGACGTCGAAACGCGTGGATGACTTTCACGCGCTGATGCAGCGCCACGGCGCGCTCATGGTCACCCTGACCCAGCATCTGCTGGATACGCTGGCGCAGCGGCTGCATGTGTCTACTGAGGATGCCATCGTTGTCGAGGTCGCCGAGCAGCTGGTAGGCCGTGAGCAGCGCGTAGAGCTCGCGCTCGTCAAACCAAAGACCTGGCAGCTCCTGCCTGGGCTGCCGCGCTGTCGTCGCAAAGTGATACGCGCGGCTTGCGGCGTCATAGGCGATAGGCGCGCCCAACTGGCTGCGCAGGTACTCAAGATCGCGCTTGAGTGTGGCCGGCGACACCTCAAGTGCCTCCAACATCTGCTTGAACGTGACCGCGCCGTGCTGGCGGATCAAGGCTTCGATCTTGTACAGGCGCGCCGTCTTGCTCATCGATGCAACTGTAGCGGCGAGTCGCCACGCCTCGGACACGCGCCATACTCACGCTAGGCAGCAACCCCGGCGCCGCAAACAAGGAGGAGTGAGCGTTGTCAGTCGTCGAAGTTATGGAAATGCTTTGGCAGAATGTTGTCGCTGCCGTCGCGCAGCCCAAGGACATTTTCGCGCTCGTCGCCGGGGGGGTGGCGACCGTGTTGATCATTGCCGGCACGTTCGTTAAGACCATCATCCCGCTGCGTTGGTTGGCGGTCGGCAGCAACGTTGGCTTCGTCATTTACGGTGTGGTACAGCCGGCATGGCTGCTGCTGGCGCTGCACTCGATCTTGTTGCCAGTGAACGTCTGGCGTGCGCTCGAGATGGTGCGGCTGACCAAACGCGTGGCGCGCTCTGCGCAGTCGGGCGACGTCACCGGCGTCTGGCTGCGCCCCTACATGCGCACGGGCAAATACAAGGCGGGTGAGGTGCTTTTTCGCAAGGGCGACCTGGCAGACCACCTGTACTTTCTGGCCGAAGGCCGTATCGAACTGGTGGAGCTTGACCGCACCATCGAACCGGGCCGTGTCTTCGGGGAAATCGCCTTCTTTGCGCCCGATGGGCGCCGCACGGGGACCGCCAGATGTCGCGACGCATGCACCATCCTGCGCATCGACGAGACCACCTTTCGCCAGCTCTATTTTCAGAACCCGGACTTCGGCTTTGAAGTCGTTCGCTTGATCACTCAACGGCTCTCAGCTGACGTGAGTCGGCTCGAACACCAGCTCGGAATACGCGAAGACGCGCCGCTGACAGCGGGACCCACCCGATCCCCATTGAACCCGGTCTGAGTACACTGCTTTCGCGAGAAGGGCGCGCGCCCTATCGCGACCACCCTTCTCACCACAGGTATGCCATGAAGCTCCGGACCTTTCGCACTGTCGCCCTGCCCTGCGCACTCTTGTCCATCGCTTCGATGGCCCTGGCCGCGCCGCCCAAGACGATGTTCCTCGACCATTCCAGCGCCGCGGTGATGGACAGCAAGACGGCACTGGCCATCATGGCCGAAGGCTTTACGGCCAAGGTGCTGAAGGTCTACCCGGCTTCTAAGTTCGGCTTCGTCAGCCAAGTCGAAGGCGGCCTCACCGGTAACGGCACCTGCGTCATCACCGCACGGGTGATGATGATGCAGCTAACGCCCACGATGAAGGTGATGCTGTTCCGTCCGCAAGAGACGGCCACCACCTTCGATGCGCAACCGGCCGCCACGGTCGATCAGTGCAAACAGCTGGCCCGCACCAAGCTGAAAGAGGCGGTGACGAGCGTGGCGTCCAGTCTGGTGAAATCCAAGGGCTGAGCCTGGGTCGCCCGGGCTTACTTGGCGACCACACCCAACATCATCACGACGAAGCGCTCGGCGCTGATAAAGCCGCCGCCCCATGCGGCGTCAAACTCGGCTGCGGGTTTGGCCGCGCGGATCTCATCGTCAGTCTTCCCACTGCGGCGCATCTCCTTGATGCGCTGCGTGACGGTGGCCAGCATCGCTCTATAAGCCGCGAGTGATGCTTTCGTGGCCAAAGGGCCATGGCCTGGGATGATCTTGGTGGTGTCGCTGCTCAGGGCGAGCACGCGATCCACAGCAGCCACCACGCCGTCGGCCGTGCCCCCACCCGAGACGTCGATGAAGGGGTAGAAACCGTTGAAGTAGATGTCGCCCATGTGCACGATGTCGCTCTTGACGAAGTGCACGATCAAGTCGCCGTCGGTGTGCGCCTTGGGCACGTGAAAGGCATGCACCTCGTCGCCATTAATGTGGAAGCGAACTTCGCTGGCGACCGTGATCACCGGCAGCGCCACTTTGGGTGCGCTGGGCTGCGGTGCATTCAGGAAGCTGATGAGCTGGTCGCTGCTCATGCGCCGGCGCACGTTGTCGTGCGCCACGATCAAGGCACCGTCTTTGCCGAAGGCCTCGTTGCCGCCGGTGTGGTCGAAGTGGAAATGCGTGTTGAGCACGAACTGCACGGGCTTGGGCGTGATGCGTGCGATCGCGGCCTTGATCTTCGGTGCCATCGGCGCGAATTGATCGTCGATGACGAACACGGCGTCTGCACCCACCGACAGCCCGATGTTGCCGCCCGCGCCCACCAACATGTAGGTCGTCTCGCTGAGCTTGTGGGTCGTGATCTCGACCTTGCTCAGGTCTTGTTGCGCCCAGCTCGACGTGGCCCAAAGCGCCATGCTGATGGCGCAGGCGACAAACAGGGAACGCTTGGTAAAGGTTTGGCTCATGTGCAACGCCTCAGATTCAGAAATGAAAGCGGGCCCATAAGTTCACCTATGGGCCCGTGTTGAATTGCTGTCTGGCGGAGTCGGAGGGATTCGAACCCTCGATGCAGGTTTTGCCCACATACTCCCTTAGCAGGGGAGCACCTTCGGCCACTCGGTCACGACTCCAGCAAGGTGCAGCGATTCTAGCCGCAGGACGCGCGCTCTTTTGTCCAGCGCGAGCCCGGCGTGAGCCCAGCCGAGACTCACGCGGCGGCTTGGTCCAGGTCAAAGGCCTTGTGCAGCGCGCGCACCGCGAGCTCCATGTATTTCTCGTCGATCACGACACTCGTCTTGATCTCGCTGGTGCTGATCATTTGGATGTTGATGCCCTCTTCGCTGAGCGTGCGAAACATGCGGCTGGCAACTCCCACATGGCTGCGCATGCCGATGCCAACGATCGACACCTTGCAGATCTTGGGGTCACCCATGACCTGCGTGGCGCCCAGCGACGGCACCACCGTGCTGCGCAGCAGCTCCATCGTGCGCGTGTAGTCGTTGCGATGCACGGTGAAAGAAAAGTCAGTGCGGCCGTCGTGTGAGACGTTCTGGATGATCACGTCAACATCGATGTTAGCGTCGGCCACGGGCCCCAGAATCTGGTGCGCGATGCCGGGCTTGTCGGGCACGCCGATGACGGTGACTTTGGCTTCGTCGCGGTTGAAGGCAATGCCAGAGACGACTGCTTGTTCCATCTTTTCATCTTCCTCAAAACTGATCAGCGTGCCTGAAGCGGCCTCTTCGTCGATCGGGATGTCCCAGGGCGTGAAGCTCGACAACACGCGCAAAGGCACACGGTACTTGCCGGCAAATTCCACTGAGCGAATCTGCAAGACCTTGGAGCCCATGCTGGCCATCTCCAGCATCTCTTCAAAGCTCACACTGGCCAGGCGCCTGGCCTCGGGCACGATGCGCGGGTCGGTGGTGTAAACGCCATCGACGTCGGTGTAGATCAGGCATTCGTGCGCGCCCATGGCGGCAGCGATGGCCACGGCCGAGGTGTCTGAGCCGCCACGGCCCAAAGTGGTGACGTTGCCCTGGGGGTCCACGCCCTGGAAGCCGGTGATGACGACCACGCGGCCGGCGTCCAGATCAGCGCGTACCCGCACGTCGTCGATGCTGCTGATGCGCGCCTTGGTGTAAGCCGCGTCGGTGGTGATGGGTACTTGCCAGCCGCCGTAGCTCACGGCGGGAACGCCCTGCGCTTGCAGTGCCAGTGCCAAGAGTCCAACAGAAACCTGCTCGCCCGTCGCGGCCAGCGCGTCGAGTTCGCGTTGGCTCGCGGCGGTCGTCGATGCCGGTTGCAGCTCTTTGGCCAGTCCCAGCAGCCGGTTGGTTTCGCCGCTCATGGCTGAGGGCACGACCACCATTTGATGCCCTGCCCGGTGCCATTTGGCCACGCGTTGCGCGACGCTGCGGATACGTTCCGTCGAGCCCATCGACGTGCCGCCGTACTTGTGAACGATGAGTGCCATGTCTTGTATTTGGGGGCTGCACAGGAGCCCCATGGCCCTGCGCGCAAGCCGCCGATTCTATCGGGGTCGACCCTTAGTTCGACTCTGCGTCCGGCTTCCAGCGCAAGCTCAAGCCCTGGCCATGCACGGCGCGGCATGCCCGTGCGTCAAGGCCAAGTCCCGGCACGAAGGCCAGCTGACTAGGAACGAAGACCAAGGGCCCACCGCGCTGCCAAGCCGGTACGGCAGCGGTTTGGTACTGCTTTTTCAGGCTGCGCGCGATGTTGCCGCGGTCGAACTGAAATCTCTCGCCGCCGACTCGCGTGCGGCATTCAGCGCGGGCCAGCTCGGCGGCCAAGAGCCCGGGGCCCTCGGCTCCAAACACCGTCAAGACGCCCGACCAGCCTTCGACGCGGTAGGTGCCGGGCTTGCTTAGGTCGAGCCTCACGCACGATGAAGGGACTTGCGCGGGCGCCGCAGCCGCGTGCACGCGCAGCACACCACGATACAAGCGCAGTTCACCGTTCGGCCACGGCCAGCGGCCGGTGGCGCCCGCCGCCAACTCGCGGAGAAGTCGGTCGATCAAGGTCCGCGGCACGGCGCGATCGGTCAGGCTTGATAGCCACGTGCGCAGCAGCAAAGCCCGTCGCGCTGGACTGAGGTCGAACCACGGTTTCACGTGCAGAGCGCCGTCGATCACACAGGAGGGCGCGTCTATCGCTGCGAGCTCCATCAGGCAAGCAGTGTTCTCTTGCGCGCGCGCGGCACTCGCGCTCAGGCTGATCTCTGCGTCCGGGAAGGCTTGCAGCATTGCGGGCCAGACCGCGCCACGCAGCCGGCTGCGCGCATACCTCGCATCCTGATTGCTCGGATCGCTGACGTAAGCCAGACGATAACGTTTGACGTAAGCGTCAACTGCAGCACTTGGTTGGTCGAGCCAGGGGCGCCGCCACACAACGCCATGGCGCGGGGCTGCGCCTGGCATCGCTGAAAGTCCTGCGGCGCCGGCGCCGCGCAAGGCTTGCAGCAGCACGGTCTCGGCCTGGTCACGGCGGTGGTGTGCCAGCAGCACGACAGCCGCGCCAGCATGCTGGGCCATCACCGCCAACG
>JANMMH010000580.1:0-2109 GCA_031373055.1 Rubrivivax sp.
CCCGGTGATTTGCGGCGTGGCCGAGTTCACCACGCCCCTTGCCATCGAGACCGCCAAAGAGGCCGCGCGCATCGGTGTCGACGGCATCATGCTCATGCCCGCGCTGGTGTATTCGGCCAAGCCGCATGAGTCGGTGGCGCACTTTCGCGCCGTGTCCAAAGCCACCGACGTGCCGGTGATGGTCTACAACAACCCGCCCATCTACAAGAACGACATCACGCCCGACATCCTGGAGCAGCTGGCCGACTGCGAGACCATCGTCTGCTTCAAAGACAGCTCCGGCGACACGCGCCGCTTCATCGACACCCGCAACCGTGTGGGTGACCGCTTTGTGCTCTTTGCGGGGCTGGACGACGTGGTGGTCGAGAGCATTGCGGTGGGCGCCGTGGGCTGGGTCTCGGGCATGTCCAACGCATTCCCGCGCGAGGGCGAAACGCTCTTTCGACTGGCGCGTGCGGGCCGCTTTGCCGAGCTGATGCCGCTCTACGAATGGTTCATGCCACTGTTGCATCTGGACGCGCGGCCCGACCTCGTGCAATGCATCAAGCTGTGCGAGCAACTGATGGGCCGCGGCAGCGCGCGCACGCGCCGGCCGCGGCTGGCCTTGCCCGATGCCGATCGCCTCTTCGTCGAGCAAGCCATGGCGCATGCGCTCAAACATCGGCCCATGTTGCCGGACGTGGGCCTGCCGGTCTGACGCGCAACGATGGGCATCCGCATTGATTCCTTGACCGTCGGCTACGACGGTCAAGCCGTCATTGAAGACCTGTCGCTGAGCATCGAGCGCGGCGCCTTCTTCACCCTGCTTGGCCCCAGCGGCTGCGGCAAGACAACGCTCTTGCGAACCATCGCCGGCTTCGTGCGCGCGTCGGCCGGCCGCGACACCGTGCCGTTGTTGTCTTCAAAGCGCTTGATGTCGGCACCGGCCGGGGCGATCTTGGTCAGCTCCAGGTCTTCAATGGCGCCACGTGTCACCGCCACCGTTTTGCCCGCCAGATCGGCCGCGTTCTTGATGCTGACGCCCTTGGCCGCAAACACCGCCTGGAAGAACGGCGAGTACGCGGTCGTGAAGTCGATGACCTTCTCGCGTTCGGCGTTTTTGCCCAGCGTCGAAATGACCCGCTCGGCCTTCTTGGTTTGCAGGTAGGCAATGCGGTTGGCGCTGGTCACCGGCACGAGCTCGATGGCCACGCCGAGCTTGGCGGCGATGAGATTGGCCATGTCGATGTCCAGCCCCTGCGGCTTGAGGTCGGTGCCGACAACACCGTAGGGCGGAAAGTCGGTGGGGGTGGCCGTCAAGCGGCGCGCAAGACTATCAGCTCAGCTGTGCTGCGGTGGCGGTGGCGGTGGCAAACTCACCGGCGCATCGTCACGCAACCCAGCCCACGGAACCACGCCACCATGAACGACCTCTTCTCCCTTCAAGGCCGCACCGCACTCATCACCGGCGGCTCGCGCGGCATCGGCCGCATGATCGCTGCGGGCTTCTTGAAGCAAGGTGCCAAGGTCTACATCTCGGCGCGACATGCCGATGTGTGCGAGGCCACGGCCAAGGAACTATCGAGCTTTGGCACCTGCATCTCGCTGCCGGCGGACGTTTCCACCAGCGCAGGCGTGGCGGCATTGGCGGCGGCGTTCCTCGCGCGCGAAGAGGCGCTTCACATCCTGGTCAACAACGCCGGCGCAGCTTGGGGCGCGCCCTTTGACGCTTTCCCCGAAAACGGCTGGGACAAGGTGGTTGATCTGAACCTGAAGACGCCTTTTTTCCTGACGCAAGCGCTGCACGACGCGCTCAAAGCCGGCGCGGTGCGCCAGCCTGCCAAGGTGCTGAACATCGCCTCCATTGACGGCCAAAGCGTCAACCCGCAAGAGACCTACTCCTACGCTGCCAGCAAGGGCGGGCTCATTCATCTCACCAAACGCATGGCGCTGCGCTTGATCGAAGACGGCATCGTCGTCAACGCCATCTGCCCCGGCGCATTCGCCAGCGAGATGAACCGCGACGCGCGTGACCATGGCGACGAGATCGCCAAGCGCATTCCGGCGCGCCGTATCGGTGTGGACGACGACATGGCCGCGGCCGCCGTGTACCTGGCGTCGCGCGCCGGC